>NZ_JBEYVB010000008.1:0-224878 GCF_040643815.1 Micromonospora sp. NPDC047074 | reverse complement strand
GCCGACCGGCAGGCCGGGGTGTCCCCGACCGCACGGCCGCACGACCCGGCGCCGGCCGACCGGCCGCACGCCGCGGTGGTGCCCCTGGTCATCTCGCCGATCGTGCGCCGGCTGGCCCGCGAGCACGGGCTCGACCTGGCCACCCTGCGCGGCACCGGCCCCGGTGGCGTGGTGCGGCGGGCGGACGTCGAGGCCGCTGCGGCCGCAAGCGCGTCGCCGGCCACCCGGCTCGCCGCGGTGCCGGACGAGGCGGTGGCGCCGGCCGCCCCCGACGCCGACGCGCGGGACCTGGTGGTTCCGCTGACCGGCATCCGCAAGGCGATCGCCGACAAGCTCTCCCGCAGCCGGCGGGAGATCCCCGAGGTCACCATCTGGGTGGACGCGGACGCCACCGGCCTGCTGGAGACCCGCGCGGCGATCAACGCGGCGACCCCGGACGCGCCGGTGAGCATCCTGGCCCTGCTGGCCCGGATCTGCCTGTCCGGACTGCGCCGGTATCCGCAGCTCAACGCCCGGGTCGACACCGAGGGCCAGCGGATCGTCCAGTCCGCCGGGGTGCACCTGGGCATCGCCGCCCAGACCGACCGGGGGCTGGTCGTGCCGGTGCTGCGGGAGGCGCAGCGGCTCACCACCGCGGAGCTGGCCGCCGAGCTGGCCGCGACCACCACGGCCGCCCGGGCCGGCACGCTGCCCCCGGCCCGGCTGACCGGCGGCACGTTCACGCTCAACAACTACGGAGTCTTCGGCGTCGACGGCTCCACCCCGATCATCAACCACCCCGAGGCGGCGCTGCTCGGCGTGGGCCGGATCGTGGACAAGCCCTGGGTGGTGGACGGGCAGCTCGCGGTGCGCAAGGTGACGCAGCTCAGCCTGACCTTCGACCACCGGGTGTGCGACGGCGGGGTGGCCGGCGGGTTCCTGCGGCACGTCGCCGACTGCGTCGAGCGGCCCGCCCTGCTGATCGCCAACGTCTGATCCGACCCCGTCACCCGGCCGCGACGGCCCCGGCTCCGCCACCCGGCGGGCCGGGGCCGTCGCCGTCGCGGGGCCGCGTTTCCCGAGGGGCGGGTCGGGAATGCGGGCCGGGCAGTCTCGCCGAGGGGAGGACGAGGTTGGGGTACTCGCACATGCCGTCCGCCGGTGGCGTGCGTCGCCACCCGGTCGCCGGTGCCCCACTGCTCTGCGACGCCCGGGAGCACGGCCTGACCGGAGACGGGGTGACCAACGACCAGCCGGCGCTGGCCGCGTTGGTGGACCGGCTCGGCGACGCGTACGCCGCCGACGGCCGGGCCCGGGTCATCCGCTGCCCGCCCGGGGTCTACTCGATGCGCGACGCGGGCACGGTGTGGCGCAGCGGCGTGTCGCTCGTCGGCGCGGGGCCGGGCGCGACCCGCTTCGTGCTCAGCAACGCCGGCAACCGGGCAGACCCCGCGCCGCTGGCCTTCTACACCGAGCGTGAGCACGGGGCCGACCAGGACCGGCACCTGGCCGACTGCATGTTCGCCGACTTCGAGATCGACGGCTCGGAGGTGGCGTCGGCGGACTACAACCCGTTGGCCAAGGGCCTCGGGCTCCAGTACGTCGTCCGTGGCGTCTTCCGCAACCTCTACATCCACCACACCGCCGCCACCGGCCTGGGCTGCGACTTCCTCCAGGACTGCCTCATCGACGGGGTGCTGGTGGCGGGCTGCGGGCGGCTGGACAGCGGCACCGAGATGGGTGGTGCGGGCATCGGCGTCGGCATCGGCGGCTGGGGCAGTGTCGAGCGGTTCAACATCGTCAACTGCACGTCGGTCGGGAACGCCACCAACGGCATCTTCCTGGAGTTGCAGGAGGCGAGCCACCTGCGCCCACGGGGCGTACGGATCATCGGCTGCCATGCCCAGGGCAACCGCTTCGGCATCTCCGACTGGGGCGCGAACGGCCTGATCGTCTCCGCCTGCACCATGACCGGCAACCTGGAGGCAGGCTTCCACGTCTCGGCGAAGGGCACCACGCACACGGCCGGGCGGGCCGGCATCCTCACGGACTGCGTGATCGACGGCAACCTGGGCGACGGGATCAGCATCGGCAACACCCCCGGGCCGTACACGATCCGTGGCAACCGGATCAGCGGCAACGGTCGGTACGGCTACCACCAGCGCAACCTCGGCGGGTCGGAGGAACAGGTCGCCGAGGAGATCGTCATCGAGAGCAACGACTTCTACGGCAACAGCGCCGACGCCATCCGCATCGACCGCCCGCTGCGCGACGCGATCCTGGTCGGCAACCGGATCCGGAACAACGGGCGCCAGCGGGCGCCGGCGACGAGCGGGCACGGCGACTCGGTGCGTTACGGCGACCGGACGGTGGTGGACCGGCGGGCGAACTGGCCGAACGACGGCCACCGGGGCAAGGTGCTGCGGGTCGGCGACCGGATCGCCCTGGTGGCGGCCAACGACGACACGGAACTCACCCTCGCGCCGATCCGACCGGACGCCTCCAGCGCATGGAGCGGCGGCACCCCGCCGCCGGGGTCCCGCTACGAGCTGCCGGCCGGGCCGCCGGTACGGGCCGGAATCGCGATCAACGCGGCCGTCGACTCGGCCACCATCAGGGGCAACCGGATCTGGGACAACCGGGATCCGAGCACCCAGGACCACGGTCTGTGGATCACCGAGCGGGGCAGCTGTGTGGACTGCCGGGTCGAGGACAACGACCTCGCCGGCAACGCCGACCGCGCCATGCGGATCGACACCCCACCTGTCGGTGGCCGCTGGGAACGCAACCACGGCGACGGTGGCTGGACCTGACCCGGCAGCGGTGGCCCCGACGGCTTTCCGAGCGGCCGGCTCCACAAAAGGGGGCAGCGACCGTCCTTCCGGTCGGAACCCGGCCGGCGCGGCGCACCGGGGACGGGCCGGGATGTCCGGCCCCGACGGTGGCGTGCCGGACGATTCCCGGACGGATCCGAAAGGGTGGGCGGCCGGACTCATTTCGCGCAGCCGGGGAAATGCTTCGCATGATTGCTTCACATATTTCGCCGAAATTGCGCGCCCAGCCCGGTGGGCGTGGAGAGAATGTGGCGGAGGACGCCAATTTAACGGGGGGACGCATCATGAAGTTGAGGCGGCGACTGACGGTGTTGGCCGTGACCATCGCGGCGACGCCGTTGGCCCTCGGCGGGTGCACCGCCGACCGCAGACCGGGTGCCGGGCCGAAGGAGGGGCAGGCGCCGGCTCCGGAGTTGGCCGTGACGCCCACGGACAGGGCCCGCGAGGTGCCGATCACCGCCGAGGTGGGGACCGCGGTCAGAAACGGGAAGGTCACCGCCGTACGGATCACCGACGACAAGGGCGCGCAGGTCAAGGCGGAGCCCCGGGAGGACGGCTCGGGCTGGGTGCCGTCGGCGCCGTTGAAGCCGCGGCGCACCTACACCGCGGAGGTGACCGCCACGGGCGACTCGGGGAAGACCACCACCAGGAAGACCACCTTCACCACAATGCCGAAATCGACCAAGCCGCAAATCGCGAGCACGTTGTATTTCGCCGGTAAACGGACGTACGGCACCGCCATGCCGGTGACCGTCGCCTTCGACCCGCCAATTCCGAAAGAGGCCAGGGACGACGTGCAACGCCGATTGTTCGTGAAGACGGACCCGCCCCAGCCGGGCGCCTGGTCGTGGGTGGCCGACGGCAGCCAGGTCTACTACCGGGCACCTGACTTCTGGCGCCCGGGCACGACGATCAGCGTGCGGGCCGGGCTGGAGGGCCTGCCGATCGGCAAGGACCGGGTCGGGGACGCCGAACACACCGCCACGTCGAAGATCGGCCCGCAGGTGGCACTGGAGATCGACAACGCGACCAAGCAGATGTCGGTACTGCGCGACGGCAAGGTCGTCCGCAAGATCCCGGTCAGCCTGGGCAAGCCGAGCACGCCGACGTCCAGCGGCAAGATGGTGATCATGGAGAAGCACCAGCAGACGACGTTCGACACCCGGGGTTCGGCCGACCCCTACGTGGTCGACGTCGAGGACGCCCAGCGGCTGACCTGGGGCGGCGAGTTCATCCACGGCGCACCGTGGTCGGAGGGCGACCAGGGCAACATCAACGTCTCGCACGGGTGCACCAACGTCTCCGCCGCGGCCGCCGACTGGCTGATGGGGGTCACCCAGGTCGGCGACCTGGTCACCGTCAAGGGCACGGAGGTGCCGCTGAACGAGGGCAACGGCTGGACGGCGTGGAACGTCAGCTGGGACGAGTTCGTCAAGGGCAGCGCGCTGCCCGTGCCCGCAGGGCTGCGGCCGTCCCCGTCCAGCGTCCCGCACCCGGGCGCGGTGGCCGGAGGCTCGCCGGCGCCGGCGCAGTCGGTCCGTGGCGGCTGACCCTCCCGTACGATCCCGGACCGGCCCGTCACCACGCGGGCCGGTCCGGGCGTGTGTCGGCGCCCCGGCGCCACCCGATGACACCTCCGGTGCGCCCTGTCGCATCCTCCCTGAGGAGGATCGGGGGAGACCCCGGGTCTGTCCCTGGACGTACCCGGATCCGGTCCCTCAGCAGGGCGGAAATGTCGGTGGTGGGGGCTAGATTCGTGGGCATGGGACAGGGTGACGACCGGCTCCACGTGGAGATCGATGTGGCCGACCACGCGGTTGACGTGCGGGTGGTCGGGGAGGTCGACATCGCGACGGTCGCCGTGTTCCGCTCCGCGCTCTGGGCCGCCCCGGCCCGGCCCGTGCTCCGGCTGGATCTCTCCGGTGTCCGCCTGCTCTCCGCCACCGGGGTGCGGGCGCTGGTCGCCGCCCACCTGCGGATCCGCGCCCGGGGCGGGGAGTTGGTGCTCCTCCACCCCGACCCGGTGGTCGAGCGGGTGCTGCGGGCGACCGGCCTGCACCGGGTCATCCAGATCGTCGGCCGGTGCGCCGACCGGGAGCTGGTGCCCTGCTGACCGCCCGTGGCCGGCCGCCCTGCCCGCCACCGGTCATCCGGGCCACCACCCTCACCACGCGACCACTGTCGAGCTGCCCGCACAGATGGGGCAACGCTACCGACCAGCGCGCCTTGGACCCGTCAACGGCCGCTGCTCCGACTCGCCGTCAGCTGTCGCCACCGCGGCCACCGCCACCGCGGCCACCGCCACCGCGGCCACCGCCACCGCGGCCACCGCCACCGCGGCCACCGCCACCGCGGCCACCGCCACCGCCACCGCGGCCACCGCCACCGCGGCCACCGCCACCGTCCTGGCCGGCGTTCGCACCGTGCATCCCGCTGGTGGTCCTGTGGGCGGGGCAGCTCGACAGCGTCCGCGGACCCCACCGCACCCGGCCGCCGTGCCGCGGGGAGGCGCGCCGGTGCCGACGTCAGGCCGGTGCCGACGGCGGTGTCCCGCGCCGGCACCGGCCCGCTGACTCAGCGGACGTCGAGCAGGTCGACGACGAAGACCAGGGTCTCGCCCGGCTTGATGATGCCGCCGGCGCCCCGGCTGCCGTAGCCCAGGTGCGGCGGGATGGTCAGCCGGCGCCGGCCGCCGACCCGCATGCCCGCCACGCCCTGGTCCCAGCCGGCGATGACCTGCCCGCCGCCGAGCGAGAACTCGAACGTCTCGTTCCGGTTCCAGGAGGAGTCGAACTCGTGGCCGGTGGAGTGCGCGACCCCCACGTAGTGGACGCTCACCAGCTGACCCGGGCGGGCCTCCGGTCCTTCGCCGACGGTGATGTCCTCGACGACGAGGTCGGCGGGCGGCGCGCCCTCGATCGGGCCCACCTCGGGCTTGCCCGAGCGGGCGTCTGCTGACTGGTTCATTCGTGAGTCTCCTGCCGTTTCGGTCCTGATGTCCGGTCACCCGAGATCCTGCCGGATGGCCTCCGACCGCTGCGCGCCGGTCCCCGCAACCGCCGGCCGGAGCGGGGATGCGAAAGAACCGGGGAACACGAGCAGCGGGCGCCACCGGTGGTGACGCCCGCTGGGCGGGAGGTGCCGATCAGGTCACCGCAGCCAGGGGAACCGCCGCACGAGGGGCAGCTTCGCCCACATCGCGCCCAGGCCGAGGGTGGCACCGGCGTTGACCAGCGCGAGACCGATCAGCAGCGCCGCGTGGAGCAGGTGCTCGTCCATGAACGGGTTGGTCTCGGGAGGCAGGACGACCGTCCACATCATGACGTAGAGCACCGCGCCGGCGACGGCGGCGACGCGCATCCCGATGCCGAGCAGCAGCGCCGTGCCGATCGCGGCCAGGCCGGTCATGAAGAGCACGTCCGCCCAGGCCGCCCCTGCGATCCCCTGGTAGAAGTCCGCGAACGGACCCGCGGCGCCGAAGGTCAGGAAGCCCTTGGTGGGGCTGCCGCCGTTGATCCAGGCGTTCTTCGCCTCGGTGGCGAACCCCAGGCCGAAGACCTTGTCGAGGAACGCCCAGAGGAACGTCCAGCCGAGGGCGATCCGGATGCCGGCGAAGACGTACCGGGCGGCCCGCTCCCGGGTGGTCTCCGCGACGTGCCGGGTCTGCGCCACCGCAGCGTTGTTCCTGGCGGTGGTCCGCTCGATCGTCGCGGTCATTGTCTCCACGTCCCTTCGGTGTCCCGCACCGCGCTTTCCCGGTGGCGTCTTTATTGGACGCCTGCCCTGGGCCGGCGGGGCAGGGCCGACCGGGCCCTGTCGGACCGGGACCTTGGACCCCTTCCGGACCGGTCCGTCCGGCCGGGCCGACCCGGTCGGTGTGACCCTGCCCCGGCGGGACGCGCCGGCCGTAGCGTCGGGGGCGGAACGACAGGGAGGTCGTGATGAGGACGTGGCAGGTGGGCGACGTGATGACCCGGGAGGTCACGACGGTGGGGGAGGAGACCCCCTACCGGCAGATCGTCGACGCGTTGGTCCGGCAGGGCATCAGCGGGGTGCCCGTGGTGGACGGGCACCGGCGGGTCCTCGGCGTCGTGTCCGAGTCGGATCTGCTGCACAAGGTCGAGCGGGCCGGCCACCCGGACGAGCGGCGGATCTTCGAGGGACGGCGGCGCCGTGCCGCCCGGGAGAAGGCCGACGCGCTGTTGGCCCGTGACCTGATGACCGCGCCGCCGGTGACGACCTGGCCGGAGGCGACCGTCACCGCCGCCGCCCGGCAGTTGGACCGCGAGTCGGTGAAGCGGCTGCCGGTGCTCGACGACCTGGGCCGGCTCGTCGGCATCGTCACGCGCGGCGACCTGCTGCGGGTGCACCTGCGTACCGACGCGGAGATCCGCGAGGACGTGGTGCAGGAGGTGCTGCGCCGGGTGCTCGCGGTGCGGGACGGTCTGATCACCGTCCGGGTGTGCGACGGCGAGGTGGCGCTCGACGGCCGGTTGGACCGGCGCAGCGCGGTCGAGGTGGCCACCCGGTTGGCCGGGCAGGTCAGTGGCGTGGTGCGGGTGACCAGCACCGTGGCGTACGACGTGGACGACCGCGGCCTCGTCGAGCTGGAGGCGGACCGGGCCACACCGGTTGCCTGACCGCCGAGGCGCGGGCTCCGCCCGTACGGACGGGACCCAAGCCTCGGCAGCGACTTCGGCGGACGGCCGCCGACAGGCGGGTGGCTCACCTAGGCTCGGAGCGGACGCGCCCCTGGTCACCGGGAGCGCAGGCCGCGCGTGGGGAACGGAGCCGCACTCGCAGATGCGGAGGACGTCGGGTGGACGAGGCGACGTTCGCGGCGCCCCTCTGGGCCTGGGCGGCGGTGGGCACGGTCATCGCGGCCATGCTCGCCGTGGACATGCTCTCCCACCGCGGCGACCACGTGATCGAACTGCGCGAGGCGCTGGTGTGGAGCGCTGTCTGGATCACCGCGGGGCTCACCTTCGGCCTGGTCATCTGGCTCTGGCGGGGCGGCGAGCCGGCTGTCGCGTACTTCTCCGGATACCTGCTGGAGAAGGCGCTCTCCGTCGACAACGTCTTCGTCTTCGCGCTGCTGTTCGGCTACTTCCGGGTGCCCGCCGGATACCAGCACAAAGTGCTCTTCTGGGGGGTCGTCGGGGCGCTCGCGTTCCGGCTGGCCTTCATCTTCGCCGGTGCGGCGCTGCTGGAGCGGCTGACCTGGGCCGGCGTCGTGCTCGGCGCCTTCCTGGTCTGGACCGGCTGGCGGCTCGCGGTCCGCGGCGAGCCGGACGTCGATCCGGAACGTAACGCGGCGGTCCGGGTGTTCCGGCGGCTGGTGCCCACCGAGCCCCGCTACCACGACGGCCAGTTCGTCGTCCGGGTCGACGGCCGGCGCCGGGCCACCCTGCTGCTCGTGGCGCTGGTCGCGATCGAGGCGACCGACGTGGTCTTCGCGATCGACTCGGTGGCGGCGATCCTGGCCATCACCACCGACACGTTCCTGGTCTGGACGGCGACCGCGTTCGCCGTGCTCGGCCTGCGCAGCCTGTACTTCTGCCTGGCCGGGCTGCTGCGGCACTTCGGTTACCTGCGGTACGGGCTGGCCGTGCTGCTGGCCTTCGCCGGCGTGAAACTGATCCTGGCCGAGACGCCCGTGGGGAAGCTGCCGGTCTGGCTGACCCTGGCGGTGGTGGTGCTGACGCTGTCGGTGGCCATCGGGTGGAGCGTCGTCGACGCCCGCCGGGAGCGGCGCCGCCGCGCGGGTGGCTGACCCTCTCCCGGTCAGCGGGCCGACCGGCGGGCGCAGCACCGGCGGGTCAGGCTTCGGCGTCAGCCCGTCCGGACGACCGGGTCGGCGAGCTGGGCGGCCAGCACGGCGGGGGCCTCGGCGAGCGACGGGCCGTACCAGGTCAGGTGCCGGCCGGAGAGCAGGGCGCACGGGACACCCGGAAAGGCCTCCGGCCCGTCGTCGGCGGTGAACCGGTACGGCTCGTCCGGCAACACCACCAGCTCCGGTGCCCGGTCGCGCAGCTCGTCGAGTGTCGGCCGCGGATAGCGCTCCGCGTCGTCGGCGTACAGGTTGGTCACGCCGAGCCTACGCAGCACGTCGCCGGCGAAGGTGTTGGCGCCCAGCACCACCCACGGCCGCCGCCAGACCGGCACCACCGCCCGGCGGGCCGGCCGCGCGGCGAGGGGCGCGGCCCACGCCCGGCGGGCCGCCACGAGCCACTCCGGCTCGGTCGGGGCGCCCAGCTCGCGGAGCAGGTCGGCCAGCTCGACCAGCGCCTCGTCGACGGTACGCGGGTAGGTCACCCGCACCGGTACGCCGGCCTCGGCCAGCGCGTCGGCGTCCTCGCGGCGGTTCTCCTCGACGTTGAGCAGGACGAGGTCCGGCCGCAGCGCGCGTACCCGGTCCAGGTCGGGGTACTTGCTTCCGCCGACCCGTGCCACGTCCAACCCGGCGGGGTGGGAGCACCAGTCGGTGGCGCCCACCAGGAGACCCGGCAGGGTCAGCGCCACCGCCTCTGTCAGCGACGGCACCAGCGACACCACCCGCACCCGCGCACCTCCCCGGTCCCGTCCGCCGGCCGTCGGCGCACCCGCCGATCATGCCCGATCGGGGGGAGGTCCGCGTCGCGCGGTGCGTCAGCCGGTATCGCGACGCAGCCACTGCCGCCGGGTCAGCGCGTACTCCACCTCGCCGTGTTCCGCGCCCTCGATCAGCTCCGGCCAGTCCCCGACGTACGTCCGCACGTGGCGCAGCCCGCACTTCTCCAGCACCCGGCGCGACGCGGCGTTGACGGCCATCGTGTTCGCGGTGACCCGCTCCACGCCCAGCCCGGTGAAGCCTCTCTCCACCAGGGCCAGGCCGCCCTCCGTGGCCAGGCCGCGGCCCCAGGCGGCCCGGCGCAGCCGGTAGCCGAGCTCCACCTCCCGGGCATCGCCGTCGCGGGTCGGACGGAACTCGAACCAGCCCAGGAAGTCAGCCGAGCCCCGGTCCAACGCCACCCACCAGCCGAGCCCGGGCGGGCGCTGGTAGTGGTCGAGGATCCGGGGCAGGTGGCTTTCCCGTACCGTCGCGGGCGGCGTGGGCCGCCCGCCGGTGAGGTACCGCATCACCGCGGGATCGCCGTCCAGCTCGACGAGCAACTCCGCGTCGTCGGGGGTGAACTGGCGCAGCACCAGCCGGTCGGTGCTCAGGAAGACGGTCACCAGGCCATCCCACCGGCGTGCCGGCGGGTGGTTCAAGCGAATTGCGGTCCGGCCCGGATTCGGGACACCACCACCGAACCGGTCATGATCGACCGCCTAGACTCGCCCCGGCCGACGCGTCGGCCGGGGACCGGCGGCGGGACGGACGGATCAGGCGGATGACGAGCACCGGTGGTGGGGACGGTTCCTGGCTGCGCGCGGTTTCCGGCGAGGGTGGGCGCGGTCCGCTGCTCGCCCGGGGCGGTCACCTCGTGCACGGTGCCCGCCGGCTCGGCGAGCTGACGCAGCGGCGCCCGCCGGGCATCACCGGCAACCAGTGGAGCACGGCCCTGCGGGAGGGCTACGACCTCGTCGTCTGTGCCGCCGACACGGCCCGGCCGGTCTTCGCCGTCGAGATCGGCCCCGTCGCGCCGGCCGGGTCCGCCGGCCAGCGGGCCGAGCGGCTGAAGAACGCGGTCGCCGAGGCGGTCGGCCTGGCGGTGCTGCGGATCGGCTCGCCGACCCTGCGCGCCGACGGGTACGGCCGGCGGATCGTCGCGTACGTGATCGACGCGCGTGGCTACGCGGAGCTCGGCGCGGCAGATCCCGACGACGCGGACGTGTCCCCGGTCGGGTTCCGCGACATCCTCGGCCGGCTGCCCGACGGGCGGACCGGCCACGTCAACGACCTCGGCGCGCTGGCCCGGGCCGCCGCCGTCGAGGCGTACGTGTCGCGACGGCTGGTCGACCCGCTCGTCCGGGGCCTGCACGTACGCTGGGCGGACGGCCCGGCCGAGGGGTGGAGCTGGGTGGAGGTGCGCCCCGGCGCCTGTCTCGTGGAGCGGGTGACGGTGCACGAGCAGCGCGTCTCCGCCGGGGTGGACCCAGGCCGGCTGGCTGAGGATCTGGCCGCGCTGGCCGTCGGCGAACGGATGGCCGCGCTCGACACGGCCGAGCCGGTGCTGACGCCCCGCGACGAGCTGCTCGCCGACATCCGGCGGCTGGAGTCGCGCCACGACGAGATGACCGGCGGCTTCGCGTTCGCGCACCTCTGCACGGACTGAACCACCCCACGTGCTCAGGCCACTGCGGCCCGCTGCCTGGGCGCGGCCGGCGACGCGACGCCCGAACGCCGACGCCGGAAGCCCGTCGGCCTGCAACGCCACCGGCAGCATCGCGCTGCTCTCGATGCAGAGCCAGGCCAGCCCGGTGAGGGCGGTGAAGGTCAGTTGATGGCCCAGTAGTCGAGCGTCAGGGCGCGCAGGCGGTCCCGTTTGACGGGCAAATGGCCCGCCCGCGAATGGCTGCGCGGCGGAGGTGTGGTTCGTGCGAATGCCCGGCCGTGGGAAAAGACCGGCGGGGCCCCGCTGATTTCACAGCGTGACCCCGCGCAAGCCGCAGCGTGAACCCGGGTGCCCGGTCAGCGGTTCTTGTACGCCTCGACGACCTCGACCGGGATGCGGCCCCGCTCGGAAATCTTGTAGCCGTTCTTCGTGGCCCATTCCCGGATGGCCCGGTTCTGCTCCCGGTCCATTCCCGAGCCGCTCGACGCGCCTGCCCGGCGAGGTGCCCGCCCGGCGTCGACCGCGCCGCGCCCGATCCGCCGGCCAGCGTTGATGTACGGGTCGAGGGCCTTACGCAGAACGCCCGCGTTCTCGTCGGAGACGTCGATGGTGTAGGCCACGCCGTCCAGACTGAACTCGACGGTCCGGTCGGCCTTTCCACCGTCGAGGTCGTCGGTCAGGACCGTGATTACTTTTCTTGCCATCGCCAATTACTCCCTGTGTGGGGCGGGGTGTGGTCAAAGTTTGACCTATCCGACGGCATATCCGCAACAATGCGCGTCGTTTTCATTTCGGCGGGTCGCGTTATCGCCGGGGGAAATCGGCGGCCCGGCGCAAAGCCCGGGACAGTTCGGCGCCCGCCGGCCGGTGACTCCGCCGATCGTCGCGGGCGTGGCTCCGCAGTCGTCGGGCGGCGTGGCGGGGTGTGGGCCCGGCGGTGGGTCTGCCGCCGCCGAGGGGCGGTGCGGTGGCCTACGTCACAGCGCGGAACAAGGGGAACGGTTTGTTACTTGAGCTGAACACGCTCAACTCAACGCGATAGTAGGTGTTCGATGGCAACCCTTCCGGTACTTCCCCTGACCGACGCCGTGCTCCTGCCCGGCATGGTGATCCCGGTGACCCTCGACCCCACCACCCAGGCCGCCGTCGACGCGGCGCGCGCCACCGGTGACCACAAACTGCTCGCCGTGCCCCGCCTCGACGGCGAGTACGGCCCCGTCGGCGCGGTCGCCACGATCGAGAAGGTCGGCCGACTGCCCAGCGGCGAACCGGCCGCCGTCATCCGTGGCCTGTCCCGGGCCCGGATCGGTTCCGGCGTACCCGGACCCGGCGCCGCCCTCTGGGTCGAGGCGACCGTGCTCGACGAACCCGCCCCCGCCGGCCGCGCCCGCGAACTCGCCCGCGACTACCGCGCCCTCATGACGTCCGTGCTCCAGCAGCGCGGCGCCTGGCAGGTCATCGACGCGATGGAGCGGATGACCGACCTCTCCGAGCTCGCCGACTCGGCCGGCTACGTGTCCTGGCTCAGCCTCGCCCAGAAGACCGAGCTGCTCGCCGCACCGGACGTCACCGCCCGGCTGGAACTGCTCGTCGGCTGGGTGAAGGAGCACCTCGCCGAGCAGGAGGTCGCCGAGCAGATCAACACCGACGTCCGCGAGGGGCTGGAGAAGTCCCAGCGGGAGTACCTGCTGCGCCAGCAGCTCGCCGCCATCCGCAAGGAACTAGGCGAGGAAGAGCCGGACGGCTCCGCCGACTACCGGGCCCGCGTCGAGGCCGCCGACCTGCCCGAGAAGGTCCGCGAGGCGGCCCTGCGCGAGGTCGGCAAGCTGGAACGGGCCAGCGACGCGTCCCCGGAGGCGGGCTGGATCCGGACCTGGCTCGACACGGTGCTGGAGATGCCGTGGGGTACGCGTACCGAGGACCACACCGACCTGGTCGCGGCCCGTGCCGTGCTCGACGCCGACCACGCCGGCCTGGCCGACGTGAAGGACCGGATCCTGGAGTACCTCGCCGTACGTGCCCGGCGGGCCGAGCGCAACCTCGGCGTCGTCGGCGGTCGCGGCTCCGGCGCGGTGCTCGCCCTCGCCGGCCCGCCCGGCGTCGGCAAGACCAGCCTCGGCGAGTCGGTCGCCCGCGCGCTCGGCCGCAACTTCGTCCGGGTCTCCCTCGGCGGCGTCCGCGACGAGGCCGAGATCCGCGGCCACCGGCGCACCTACGTCGGCGCGCTGCCCGGGCGGATCGTGCGCGCCCTGCGGGAGGCCGGCTCGATGAACCCGGTGGTGCTGCTCGACGAGGTCGACAAGCTGGCCGCCGGCTACGCGGGCGACCCCGCCGCCGCCCTGCTGGAGGTGCTCGACCCGGCGCAGAACCACACCTTCCGCGACCACTACCTGGAGGTCGACCTCGACCTGTCCGACGTGCTGTTCCTGGCCACCGCCAACGTGGTGGAGGCCATCCCCGGCCCGCTGCTGGACCGGATGGAACTGGTCACCCTCGACGGCTACACCGAGGACGAGAAGGTCGCCATCGCCCGGGACCACCTGCTGCCCCGGCAGCGGGAACGGGCCGGGCTGACCACCGAGGAGGTCACCGTCGCCGACGACGCCCTCGCCCGGATCGCCGGCGAGTACACCCGGGAGGCCGGCGTACGACAGCTGGAGCGGTCGCTGGCGAAGATCCTGCGCAAGGTCGCGGTGGCCCTGGCCGCCGACCCGGCGCCGGTCCGGGTGGACACCGGCAACCTCGCCACCTACCTCGGGCGGCCGAAGTTCACCCCGGAGTCGGCGGAGCGGACGGCGGTGCCGGGCGTGGCCACCGGCCTGGCCGTCACCGGTGCCGGCGGCGACGTGCTCTTCATCGAGGCCACCAGCATGGAGGGCGAGCCGGGGCTGACGCTCACCGGCCAGCTCGGCGACGTGATGAAGGAGTCCGCGCACATCGCGCTGTCGTACCTGCGCTCCAACGGGCGGCGGCTCGGGCTGGACCCGAACGCGCTGGCCGGGCGGCGGATCCACCTGCACGTGCCGGCGGGCGCGGTGCCCAAGGACGGCCCCAGCGCCGGCATCACCATGGTGACCGCCCTCGCGTCGCTGGCCAGCGGCCGGCCGGTGCGGCCCGAGTTCGGGATGACCGGCGAGGTGACCCTCTCCGGCCGGGTGCTGCCCATCGGCGGGGTGAAGCAGAAGCTGCTCGCCGCCCACCGGGCCGGCCTGACCGAGGTGATCATCCCGGCCCGCAACGAGCCGGACCTGGACGACCTGCCGGCCGAGGTACGGCAGGAGCTGACCGTGCACACCCTGGCCGACGTCGCCGACGTGCTCGCCCTGGCGCTGCGCCCCGCCGAGGCCGACACCCGCCCCGACCCGGCCCTCACCGCCGCCTGAGATGTTAGGAAGGGCCCCCTGCTATGCACCAGGCGATAGCAGGGGGCCCTTCCTAACAGGTCTGCGGCAGCGCGCATGACCTGCCCGGCTGGCGGTACGCGAACCCCGCTAGCGGGTGCGGGTCGGCTCTTGCCTGCGGACGACGAGGACCGTAGCGACAAGCGCGGCTGCCACGGCTGCGAGGACGGCGCCCACACCGGCGTAGGCCTGCAGTCCGTGGGTCACGGCATCGCGCACCACGCCGAGGAATGCCGGGCTGTCGGCGGAGAGCCGTTCAGCCGTGGCGATCCCCGCATGGATGCTGGATTCCGCGGACCGCGCGGCCGACTCCGGCACCTCGGACGGCATGGTGTCGGACAGGGTCGCGCGGTAGATGAGCACGCCGGTCGCACCGCCGGCGGCCACTCCGAGTGCGGCTCCCAGCTCACCCCCCACTTCCTGGGCGGCCGCCGCGGAACCCGTCTGCTCCGGCGGAGCGCTGGAGATGACCAGATCGCTGATCAGGGCAATCGCCGCGCCATGCC
The DNA here is from genome assembly GCF_040643815.1 of Micromonospora sp. NPDC047074. Taxonomy (NCBI): domain Bacteria; kingdom Bacillati; phylum Actinomycetota; class Actinomycetes; order Micromonosporales; family Micromonosporaceae; genus Micromonospora; species Micromonospora sp. NPDC047074. Next base: position 209,900 of record NZ_JBEYVB010000008.1, on the reverse strand, counting down.
CGAACCCGATGATCGATACCGCGGCCACGAGTAGGGGGAGAGGCACTCCCAGGCCGGTGGCGACGACGACAAGCGCCGCCCCGAGCGCGGCGACGGCCAGCCCTCCCACCACGACGGTCGCGGCGGGGATCCGCGCGGTGAGGGCGGGCGCGAGCATCGCCCCGCCGATGTTCACCAGGATGTACGGAAGCGTCCAGAGACCGGCCTGCAGGGGCGAGAGACCTCCGACCCACTGGAGATACTGGGTGAACAGGTAGAACATGCCGACGACACCGATGCCGACGAGCAGCAGGGCCGCCAGTGAGACGGTCATCCGACGGTTGGCGAGCAGAGCAAGGTCGAACAGCGGGCTGCGCAGCCGAGACTGTCGGCGGACGAAGACGGCCAGGACGACGAGGCCGCCCGCCACGACGGCGAGCTTCGGCCAGACCGGACCGCTGCCCGTCTCCTGCCCGGCGGCGAGTTCCTGGAGTCCGTAGACCACGGCGAGCATTCCGGCCACGGAGAGCGCGACACTCGCCACGTCGATCCCGGTGCGAGACCGCTCCTCGCGTTCCGGTAGCAACCTGGGGCCGGCGAGCAGGAACAGAAGCATCGGGGGCACGTTGACGAGGAAGACCGATCCCCACCAGAAGAACTCCAGCAGCACCCCACCGAGGAGTGGGCCGATCGCCCCGCCGGCGGAGAAGGCGCTGAACATGATGGCGATGGCGAGGCGACGCTGCCTGTCGTCGCGGAACATGACGCGCAACAGCGAGAACAGTGACGGCATCAGGGTGGCGCCGGCGATTCCCAGCAGGGCGCGAACTGCGATCAGCATCTCCGCGCTGTCGGAGAACGCCGCGACGGCGGACAGGGCGGTGAAGATGGCCGAGCCGGTCAACAGGAGCCGGCGCGGGCCGATGCGGTCGCCCAGCCGTCCCATGGTGACAAGGAACCCGGCGATCAGAAATCCGTAGACGTGCACGATCCACAGGGCCTGGACCGCGGTGGGATTCAGGTCTGCGCTGAGTGTGGGCAGCGCGAAGAACAACACCGTCAGGTCGGTCGAGAGCATCAGCATGGGCAGCACCAGCAGGGCGAGCCCCGCCCATTCCCGGCCGGTCGCGTGGTCCACGGCTACCGCTCCGGTTCCATTACGTTCCATCACGTAACGATAGGTGGGGACGCCTGCGGTGTCCAGGTCGGCGCGATCTCGATCAAGGCGTACTCATTACGTGCCGTAACGTAACTGCGGGTATAGCCTGGTGCGCATGCCCGAAGCGCATCGTTCCACCGGGGGCACCGGCGGCCGACCACGCGACCCGCAGATCGACAGCGCTGTGCTCGCCGCCGCACTGGACGTGCTCGACGAGGCGGGCTACAGCAGGCTGACGCTCGAAGACGTCTCCCGCCGGGCCGGCACCTCCCGACCGGCGATATACCGACGGTGGCCAGGGCGCGCACCGCTGGTGCTCGCCGCGATAGCGACCCGGCTCGACGTGCCCTCGCCGCCCGACACCGGCTGCACGCTGTGCGACCTCGACGAGAGCTTCAACGTCTTTCTCGCCGCCTACCGCACAATCCGCCCGGACGTGCTCAGCTCGCTGTACAGCGACTGCGCGGCAGACCCGGAACTGCGGGCGCGCTACCTGGACACCGTCGTCGAACCGTCCCGCCGGGCGGTCGGCAGCACCCTCGACCGAGCCGTCGCGCGCGGAGACCTGTGCCCGGACACCGACCGGGAGCAGGTGCTCGACATCGTCGGATCGCTGGTGCACTACCGCGCACTGTTCGGCCGCCGGCACCTGACCGATGCCGAGGCGGAGAGCGCCATCAAGATCCTGTTGAAGGGCGTGGCCGTGAACTACGACGCGCTTGTCGCACACAGTGCGGCGGTGGAGGAGAACCATGTGACGGCCCACGGCGGCCACCACAACCGCCCGCCCGCCGCGCTCTGAACACGTTCCGCCCGCCGCCCGAGGGGTAGGAAGGGACCCCTGCCAACGCCTCGTGGACAGCAGGGGACCCTTCCCCGGCAGGCGGCGCGGCGCGTGCCTGCTCGGGATACCCGAGTGTTGGCAGAGGACCCTTCCTCAACCGGAAACGTCAGGAGGAAGTGCCCTTTCCTTTCACCTGGTCAGCGGCGCTCGCGCCGGTTGGCGCCGTCGAAGCGGCGCTCGCCGCCGCCGTCGCCGTCGCGGTCCCGGCGTACGGTCGCCTTGCGGCCCTTGATGGTGCTGCCGCGCAGCCCCGCGATCACCTCGTCGGCGACGCTCTGGGGCACCTCCACCAGCGAGAACCGGTCGGCGATCTCGATCGAGCCGATGTCCCGGCCGTTGACCCCGGTCTCGCCGGTGATCGCGCCCACCAGATCCTGCGGGCGGACGCCGGCGCGCCGGCCCAGCCCGACGAAGACCTGGACGGTGCCGCCGGTGCGGGACCGGGCGGCACCGGGACGCCGATCGCCCCGGCCGCCGCTGTCCGGCCGACCCTCGCGCGGGCCCCGGACCGGCACCTGCGGGATCTCCTCCTCGTCGGCCGAGCCCGGCGACGTCGCCTCGTGCGCCAGCTTCACCGCCGCGAGGGCCACCTCCACCAGGTCGAACTCGTCGGTCAACGACTCCACGATCGCCCGGTACGGGTCGAGGTCGTCCTCCAGCAGGCTCTCCCGTAGCGCGCCCTGCGTCAGCTCCAGCCGCCGGGTGCGCATGTCCGCCACGGTCGGGATCTTGTCGATGCCGATCCGCTGCCCGGTGACCCGCTCGATGGTCTTGAGCATCCGGTGCTCACGCGGCTCGGCGAGGGTGATCGCCACGCCCTCCCGCCCGGCCCGGCCGACCCGACCGATCCGGTGCACGTACGACTCGGGCGCCGACGGGACGTCGTAGTTGACCACGTGGGTGAGCTGCTCGACGTCCAGGCCCCGGGCGGCCACGTCGGTGGCCACCAGCAGGTCCGCGGTGCCCGCCCGCAGCCGGCCCATCACCCGGTCGCGCTGCTCCTGGCTCATCCCGCCGTGCAGCGCCTCGGCCCGGTAACCACGGCCGTTCATCGTCTCCGTGAGCCGGTCGACCTCCTCCCGGCTGCGGCAGAAGACGATCGCCGCGGTGGGCGACTCGACGTCCAGCACCCGGCCCAGCGCCGCCGGCTTGTGCGCCCGGGCGACGATGTACGCGCTCTGCCGCACCCGGGGCGCCTCGCCGGCGACCGGCTGCTCCCGGGCGATCAGGATGCGTACCGGGTCGGTCAGGTGCTGGCGGGCCAACCCGTCGATGCGCGCCGGCATCGTGGCCGAGAAGAGCACCGTCTGCCGCTGGTCCGGCGCGTGCTCCAGGATCGCCTCGATGTCCTCGGCGAAGCCCATGTCGAGCATCTCGTCGGCCTCGTCGAGCACCACCGTGGCCAGCGACCCCAGGTCGAGGGTGCCCCGGGCGATGTGGTCGAGCGCGCGGCCAGGGGTGGCCACCACGACGTCGACCCCCGAGTCGAGGGCGCGGAGCTGCCTGCCGATCGGCTGCCCGCCGTAGATCGGCAGCACCCGCGTACCCAGGTCCTTGCCGTAGCGGTGGAACGCCTCGGAGACCTGCACCGCGAGCTCGCGGGTCGGGACCAGCACCAGCGCCACCGGGGCGCCCCCGGGCCGGTCGTCCGGCATCCGCTGCAACAGGGGCAGCGCGAAGGCGGCCGTCTTGCCCGTACCCGTGGCGGCCTGGCCCAGCAGGTCCCGACCGGCCAGCAGGAGTGGGATCGCCTCCTGCTGGATCGGGGTGGGCTCCTCGTAGCCGAGGGCGGTCAGCGCGCCCAGCAGTTCGGCGCGCAGCCCGAGATCGGAGAAGGGGCTCGTGTCGTCGGGGGCGTCGGGGCCGGGGCCGGAGGGCGGGTCGTGCCGTACGGGTGCGGAACTCATACCGCCAAGCCTTTCATCACCGCCGCGACGCCGTTTCGCCGACCGGCACAACAGCCGCCACGCAGGGCTCGCCGCCGGACTCCGGCCGGCTAGCCTGGCGGCGTGCGTACGGTCGAACTGGTCTGCTCGCCCGGGCTGGAGGGCGCGGTGCGCGGAGCCTGGGAGCGGCTGGCCGCGGCAGGGCTGCCCAGCCTGGCCCGCAACACCCACCCGACGAACCGGCCGCACCTGACCCTCGCCGCGGTCGACGAGTTCCCGCCCGGCGCGCGGCGGCGGCTGACCGACCTGTTCGACGCCGCGTTGCCGCTGCCCGTACGGCTGGACCGGATCGCCGTGCTCGGCGGCAGCGCCCCGCTGGTGTGGCTGCTCCACCCGTCGCCGCAGCTGACCGCCCTGCACGCCGCCGTCTGGGACGTCCTCGCCGGGGCACCGGGACAGCGGCCGTGGCACGCGCCGGGCAGTTGGCGGCCGCACCTGAGCCTGGCGCTGCGCTTCCGCGACGCCGACCGCCGGCGGGCCCGCGCGGTGGCGGGCGCCGACCGCCCCGACGGCACCTTCGTCGCCGGGCGCAGCTACGACGGGGAGAGCAGGACGGTCAGCCCGCTCGGCGGCGCCGGCCCCTGAACGGCCCGCCGCCGCAGGCCGCCCGCAGCGACGGGAACCGGCCGAGGCGGGACGACGTGTCGGTGGGCACCGCAACGTGTCCGTGCCAGCATGGGCCGGTGACCACCACCGCCGCGTCCGGCCCGGCCCTGGCCCGGCTCGCCGCACTGCTCGCCGACGACACCCGGGCCCGCTTCTGCCTGGCCCTGCTGGACGGCCGGGCGTGGACGGCCGGAGAGCTGGCCCGCCTCGCCGGGGTGGCGGCGTCCACCGCCAGCGACCACCTCACCCGGCTGGTCCGGGGCGGGCTGCTGGTCGAACAGCGACAGGGGCGGCACCGCTACGTCCGGCTCGCCGGCCCCGCGGTGGCCCAGTTGATCGAGGATCTGGCCGGCCACGCCCCGGACCCGCCCCCGTCCGCCGGCTCGTTGCGCGCCGCCCGGGCCAATGCCGCCCTGGCGTACGCCCGCACCTGTTACGACCATCTGGCCGGCCGCCTCGGGGTCCTGCTGCGTGACGCGCTGTTCGCCCGCCGGCTGCTCGACGGCAGCGACGGGCTGGCCCTGACCCCGGCAGGGCTGGACTGGCTGGCCGGGCTCGGGGTTCCGGTCGCACCGCTGCGGGCCGTCCGCCGTCCCCTGGTCCGCGACTGCCTGGACTGGACCGAGCGCCGTCCGCACCTGGCCGGGGCGCTGGGCGCCGCCCTGTGCGACCGCTTCTTCGCGGCGGGCTGGCTCACCAGGGGCGCCGGCCGGGCGGTCCGGTTGACCCCGGCCGGCGGTCCCGCGCTGGCCGCCGCCCTCGGCCTCGCCCCGGCGGACCTCGCGCCGGAGGCGACCCCCGACACCGGCGGCGGCCGCGCCTGATCGACGGTTCGGCCGGCACCGAACCGATCCGGCCGTACGGTCGCGGGCGTGATCGTCGATGAACTCGTCATTCCACCCGCACCCGGCACACCGCCCGGCGGCCCGCCCGTTCTCGACCCCGACGCCGGCTGGACGGTGACCCGGCACGCCGACGTGCGGGCCGTGCTCACCGATCCGGCCTGCCAGGTGCCCGTCGCCGGGGACGGGCCACCGGGCACCCTGTCCTGGCTGCGCGGTGCCGTCAGCCGGTTCAGCGCGCCGGAGCGGCACCCCGCGCGCCGGGCGGCCGGCGTGGCCGCCCTGGCCGCTGTGGACCCCGACGAGCTGCACGCCGATGCCGCCCGGCTGACCGGGGACACGCTCGACCGCGCCGGTGACCGCCTGGACGTGATGGCCGTGCTCGCGCGGCGCGTACCGCTGCGGGTGCTGGCGGCCCGACTGGGGCTCGCCGATCCGGACCCGGTCGTGCCGGCGGTGACCGCGGTGGCCGCCGCCTACCATCCCGGCGCGGACGCCGCGCGCGTCACCGCCGCCGACGCCGCGGTGGCGACGCTGCTGGCGATGGGGCTGCCGGGTCCGCCCGAGGCGGTGGCGAACCGGATCGGCCTGCTGGTCCAGGCGTGCGACGCCACGGCCGGGCTGATCGGCACCGCCGCCCGGCACGGGCTGGCGGTGCCGCCGACCGTGCCGACCACCGAACTGCTCGCCGAGGTGCTCCGGCTCGACCCGCCGGTGCGCGGCACCCGGCGGGTCACGGTCGCGCCGGTCCGGCTGTCCGGTAACGACCTCCCGCCAGGCAGCGGGGTCCTGCTGCGGTTCGACGCGGCCAACCGCGACCCGGCGGCACACGGCGACCCGGACCGCTTCGCGCCCGGCCGCCCCGGTGCGTCGCTGACCTTCGGCGCGGGCCCGCGCGGCTGCCCGGGGCAGCGGCACGCCCTCGCCCTGGCAGCCGGGGTGGTGGACGTGCTGCGCCGCCGGTGCCGCGTCGTCGCCGCACCCGCGACCCACGAACCGCACGCGCTGCTGCGCGTCCCGACGACTGTCGAGGTGGTATCCCGATGAACGAGCGCTGCGCCGCCTTCCGCGCCCTGCACCACGCCGACCGGCCGCTGCTGCTGCCCAACGCCTGGGACCACGCCAGCGCCGCGCGTTCGCCGCGCGCGGTTGTCCGGCGGTCGGCACCACCAGCCTGGGCGTCGCCGCGTCCGCCGGCCTGCCGGACGGGGTGGCCGCGACCCGGGCGGAGAATCTGCGCCTGGCCCGGGTGCTGCGCCGCCTGCCGGTGCTGGTGACCGCCGACGTGGAGGCGGGGTGTGCCGACGACCCGGCGGCCGTCGCCGAGCTGGTGGTGGAGTTGGCCGCGCTCGGGGTGGTCGGCGTCAACCTCGAGGACGGCCGTGCCGACGGCACCCTCGATCCGGCCGCGCTGACGGCGGCGAAGGTGGCCGCCGTCAAGGCCGCCGCGCCGGAGGTGTTCGTCAACGCCCGCACCGACACGTGGTGGCTCGGCCTGCCCGATCCGCTGCCGGAGACCCTGCGCCGGGCCCGGGCCTACGAGGCGGCCGGGGCCGACGGGATCTTCGTACCGGGAACGCCGGACGCCGACACGGTCGCCGCTCTGGTCGCGGGGATCGACGCGCCGCTCAACGTGCTGTACCGGCCGGGCGGCCCCACCCTCGACGAGCTGCACGCGCTCGGCGTGGCCCGGGTCAGCACGGGCTCGCTGCTGTTCCGGGCCGCGCTCGGGGCGGCAGCGGACACCCTGGACGCGGTGCGCGCCGGCACCACACCGCCCACGCGACCGCCCTCGTACGACGAGGTGCAGCGGTGGAGTGCCCCGTCCCGACCGTGACCGTTCGTGCTCGGCAGGGCGCATCGGCCGCCCCGTAGGAGTAAATAGGAGGATTGTTCGGGCTTATCCCGTCACGCCTGATTACGGTGGGCGCAGGGCGATGCACACAGTGACGTCGTGACGGGAGAGAGGACCCGACCATGCGAGTGCCCAGCCGAAGCCCGGGACAGCGGCCCGGCTCCTCCGTCACACCCGCCGTCCGGGCCCGCCGCCGCGTGCCCGGCGCACCGCCCGGACCGGCCGCCGCGCCGGACCTCGACGCCTACCGGGCCGCCGTGGCAGACCTGTTGGTCGAGGTCGCCGCACTGGCCGGGGCATCCTGCGCCACCGCCCGGCAGGTGCTGATCGACGAGCGGCTGCGGGAGCCCGCCATCGCGGCCGTGCTCGACGCCACGCCGCAGGGGCTGATCGGCGCCCGCGAGACGCTGCTGCTGGAGATGGCCCGTTACCAGCCGAACGCGCGCAGCTCCGCCGCCGATCTCACCGCGCTGGTCCGGATCTACCTGCTCTCCCGCATCGACGTGATGTGGTGGCGCGACACCCCCGGCTTCCGCACCGACGCCCAGGTCGACGCCAGTCCCGAGCTGGTCGACCTGGAGTGGCTGCGCCGGCGGGACCTGCTGCGCTTCCGCTACACCGAGCAGCCGCGGACGCTGCTCGGGCGCGGCGTGCGGGCGGCCCGGCGCCGGTTGTGGCCCGACGCCACCCCGCGCACCGCCGGGCTGCGGTTCCGGCGGGCCCGGCGGGAGGTGGTGGCGCTGCTCAACGACGTCGCCCGGGAACTCGCCGCCAGCAGCCCGCCCGCCACTCCGCCGCTGTGGGTGACCAGCCTGGTCCGCAGCGCGGAGCACCAGCACCGCCTGCGCCGGCTCGGGTACGCCGCCATGGTGCCCAGCGGCCACTGCCTCGGCTGGGCGGTCGACGTCGAGATGACGTGGTTCGGTCGGTTCGGCGTCCGGGACACCCTGGCCGAGCTGCTGCTGGCCCGGCAGCGGGCCGGCGAGATCAACGTGGTCGACGAGGGGCAGGCGTGGCACCTGTGCCTCGCCCCGGCGGTGCGGCGACGGCTGCGCCGGGCGTACGAAGCCGAGATGGGGGTCTGAGCCGATGTGCGGCATCGCGTTGAGCCTCGGCCCGGAGGCCGATCCGACGACCTTCCGGCGGATGCTCGCCACCCTCGCCCCACGCGGCGAGGTCACCGAGACCCGCTACGAGAACGGCCTGCTCGCCGGCACCCGCCGGCTGCCGATCGTGGACCGGGAACACGCCGCGCAGCCCTGCGTCTCCGCCGACGGGCGCTGGCTGCTCTGCTACAACGGCGAGGTCTTCAACCACCGGGAGCTGCGCGCGGAACTGGTCCGGCTCGGCCACCGCTTCCACACCGCCGGCGACACCGAGGTGGTGCTCGCCGCGTTCCTGCACTGGGGCGAGGGCCTGGTGAGCCGGCTGCGCGGCGAGTACGCCTTCGCCATCGTGGAACGGCCCACCGGCCGGGCCTACCTGGTCCGGGACCCGCTCGGCGTGAAGCCGCTGTACTGGACCCGGACGCCCGGCTGCCTGCACGTCGCCAGCGAGATCAAGGCGCTGGCCGGGCACCGGGCCCCGATCGCCGAGGTGCCGCCCGGGCACCACGGCTGGGCCGAGGCCGACGGGTCGGTCCGGCTGCGCGCGTACGTCGACCTGCTGGCCCTGGGTGAGGGGCTGCCGGTGGTGGACGACCCGGACGAGGCCGCCCTGCTCGTCCGTGCCGCCCTCACCGACAGCATCCGGATGCGGGTGGACACCGACCTCACCGTGGGGGTGGTGCTCTCCGGCGGGCTGGACAGCTCGCTGGCCCTGCTGCACGTGCGCGAGATGCACCCCGACTGTGTCGCGGTCACGGTCGGGGTGCCCGACAGCCCCGATGTCGCGTACGCGCGGCGGCTGGCGAGGGACCTGGGGGTGCCGCACGAGGTGGTCGAGCTGCGCCCGCGCGACATCCGGCTGGCGGACATCCGGGAGGCCATCCGGCTGTCCGAGCTGACCGAGTACGGCGACATCATCAACGCGGTGGTCACCGTGCCGCTGTTCCGTCGGCTCCGCGAGCTGGGCGTGAAGGTGGTGCTCACCGGGGACGGCTCGGACGAACTGTTCGGCGGCTACCCGATGTACCACGAGGTCGGCCCCGAGGCGTCCCGCCGGCTGTTCCTGCACAAGATCCGCAACCTCTGCCGTACGGAGTTGCAGCGCGTCGACCGGGCCAGCATGGGGCACGGGGTGGAGGCGCGCGTGCCGTTTCTCGACCTGAGCCTGGTGGAGCTGGCGATGCGGCTGCCGATCGGGCTGAAGATGCGCGACGGGCAGGAGAAGTGGATCGTCCGGCGGGCCTTCGCCGACCTGCTGCCGGGCTATGTCCGGCGCCGGCCGAAGAACCCGATGTCGTACTCCTCCGGGCTGCACGAGCGGGCCCGGCTCTACAAGCCGTTCTTCGCCCGGCTGCACCGCTCGTTCGGCTACCATCTGCTCGAACCCGTGCGCCGCGACTTCGACAGCGTGCTGACCCGGTGCGGCAACGACCTGGACCGGGCCCTCGCGGACGGCCGGGCCCGGCCCGACTACACGGTGCTGGAGCACGCCCGCGACCTGGTGGGGGCGGCGAAGTGGAACGCCGCGCCGATGGTGCGCCGGCTGGTCGGGCCGCGCCGTACCGGGGGCGACGGGGCGACGCTGCCGGGCTGAGCGCCGCGCCGGGCCCCCCGGGAGACGGATCAACCGGCGCCACCCGGGTAGTAGGGCCGGCATGGCGCACCCGGACGTGATGGTGGTGGGACAGGTCGCGCGGGATCTCGTCCTGCTGGTCGACGATGTGCCCGGTCCCGGCGGCACCGCCCCGGTACGGCGCCGGCGCGAGCTGCTCGGCGGGAAGGGGGCCAACCAGGCCGTCGGGCTCGCCCAGCTCGGCGCGTCCGTCGGGCTGCTCGGCGTCGTCGGCGACGACGAGGTGGGGGAGCGGCTGCTGGCACTGGCGCGGGCCGACGGCATCGACGTCGACCCGGTGCTGCGCCGGCCCGGCACGACGACGGGGCTCATCGTCGACGTGGTCGACGCCGAGGCCCGCTGGCGTTACCTGGAGGACCTGCCCGAGGCCACCCTGCTCACCGTGGCGGACGTGGCCGGCGCCGCCGGCGCGCTGCGGGCCGCGCGGGCGGTCCTGGTGCAGCTCCAGCAGCCGTCGGGCGCGGCCCTGGTCGCGGCGCGCGCCGCCCGGGAGGCCGGCCGGCTGGTGGTGCTCGACGGCGCGCCGACCGACCCGGCCGACACCGACGCGCTGCTCGCCCTCGCCGACGTGCTGCGCGCCGACGCCCGGGAGGTCGAGCTGATCGGCGGCGACGCGCCGCGCGACGCGGCGGGCGGGATCGCCGCCGGCCGCGCGCTGCTCGGCCGCGGCCCGTCCCTGCTGGCCGTCGAGGTGGCCGGCGAGGGCAACGCCTTCGTCTGGCCCGGCGGCGCGCTGTTCGTGCCGCTGAGCGAGACCCCCACCGTGGACGACACGGGCGCCGGGGACGCCTTCGTCGCCGCGTTGGCGCTCGGCGTGCTGCGCGGGGACTCTCCTGAGCGGGCCGCGCGGTACGCCGTGGCGGCGGCCGGCGCCACCGTCGGGCATCCCGGCGGCCGGCCGGCCCTGACGCCGGAGGCGATCCGCGCGCAGCTCGACCGGATTCCCGGCTGAGCGAGGGTCACGTCATCGGCAGCCGGTAGCTGTGCGCGCCGCCCGCCGCGGTGGTCAGCCGGACCTCCCCGCCACGCAGGTCGTACGTCACCGACCAGCGGGTGTGGGCCTGCCGGACGTCGGCGAGGATCTTCAGGGCCGCCGCGGCGTCCGCCACGCCGCCGCTACGGTCGAGTGCCTCGGCGATCGTCCGGTAGCGGCGGTCCTCCCGGCGGCGCTGCTCGGCGACGCCCACGACGGGTACGTTGGTCAGCGCCCGCCAACCGCCCGAGCCCCGCTCGACCCGTAGCCGGCCGTCGACGAACTCGACCACGGCCGAGGCGCCGCCGGCGTCGGCGATCAGGTAGTGCAGTGGTGGGCCGCCCTGGAAGTCCACGTTGTACCGCTGGAAGACCGCCACCGCCTCGTCGACCGTGGCCGCGCGGTCGAGCACCAGCCGCAGGATGCGTACCGATCCGACGGTGGCCCGGCCCGGGTCGAGGTCGGCGCGGGCGCCGTCGTCCGCGGCGAGCCCGACCGCCAGGCCCCGCTCGTTCATGCCGTCGAAGGGCAGCAGCGGGGCGTTGAGCAGCCGCCGGTCACCGGCCGGGTCGGCGTCCACATCGAGGTACGACATGTCGACCACCGAGATGCTGGCGTACGCGTCCGGCGGATCGGTGCGCAGCACCAGCGCCGGGTTGGCGTCCCAGTCGAAGTTGCGGGCGAACAGCGGTCGGCCGGGGTCGCCGGCGGCGGCGAAGAGCGAGCACCCGAACGGCCTCGCCGGGCCGGCGTCCGTGCCGACGGTCGGGTCGTACGCCCCGTCGTAGGTCATCTCGTACAACGGCAGCTCGTCGACCCTGCGCAGGCTGGCCAGGGTTCGCTCGACCTGGCCGGCGTCCTGCCGCGAGGCGGTCAGTGGCCCCGACGCCGTCGGCGCGGCGGTGGGTTCCGGTGCCGGGGCGGGTGCCGGCGTGGAGCTGGCGCAGGCGCCGACGGCCAGCACCAGGGCCAGTCCGGCGGGCAGCAGGGTTCTCCGCATGACCCTCAACGCTATGGCGGCGGCGGTCGGTTGTCCACGGAGGAGGGTTTCCGCGCCCGGCGCCCGGGTATCGGGGCAGACAACGACCGAGAGGCGGGTGACAGACATGAAGCGCAACGAGTACCACGTCGTGCCGAACGGTGGCGGCTGGAAGGTCGAGCAGGGCAACCAGGTCGTCGGCACGTTCGACACCAAGCAACGCGCTGTCGAGGAGGGCCGTCGGGCGGCGCACGGCAACGAGCCGAGCCAGCTCGTCGTGCACACCTCGGACGGCAGGATCGAGACGGAGTACACGTACCAGGACGACCCGTACCCGCCGGCCGGCTGAGCGTCGCCGCCGCGTCCACCAGGGACACGTTCGGGCCCGGCCCCCTGCGAGGGGGACCGGGCCCGTCGGCGCGGTGGGCGCGACTACCAGCCGAGGTAGCTGGGCTGGGTCTGCACGTTCAGCTCGCGGTAGCGGACGAGGTTCGCCGTCCAGGTCCGCCAGTCGGTCAGCTTCAGGACGTCGAGGCCCTTGCGCATGTCGTTGGAGTAGATGTAGCCGTTGTAGTAGTACGCGGACCAGGAACCGCCGCCGGTCAGCTGGTCGTTCGACAACGGGCCCCGCTCCCAGAAGGCGATCTCCTTGGGGTTGGCCGAGTCGGTGAAGTCGAAGACCGAGATGCCGCCCTGGTACCACGCCTGGACCATGAAGTCCCGCCCGAGCACCGGGATCAGCGAGCCGTTGTGCGCCACGCAGGTCTCGGTGTCGGCGTTGACCCGGGGAATCTTGAAGTAGCTGCGGAAGACCATCGTCCGGGCGTCGCCGCGGCCGGTGATGTCGTAGATGGCGTTCGCGCCCCGGTGGGGGCCGATGACCTCGTTGCAGGTGGCCGCGCCGCCGCCGCCCAGCTCGTCGGTGAAGATCACCTTGGTGCCGGCGTTGTTGAACGTCGCCGAGTGCCAGAACGCGAAGTTGACGGTGTCCCGGACCCGGTTGATCAGCCGCGGGGCCTCCCGGTTCGAGATGTCCATCAGGATGCCGTCACCCATGCACGCGCCGGCCGCCAGGTTCTTCTCCGGGTAGACGGTGATGTCGTGGCAGCCGGTGGTGGCCGAGCCACCCGGCCGGCCCTCGTAACCGCCGTCGGGGAAGAGGTTCGGGGTGGACACCACCGCCGCGTCGGTGGGCGACTTCAGCGGCACCTTGACGATGGAGATGGAGTCGTGCGGGGGCTGGCAGTCGGGGAACTCCGCGCGCGGGCCGTACGAGGACACATACAGGTAGACCGCCTTGCGGTCCTTGCCGGGCACGAGGGTGTGGGTGTGCGACCCGCAGGCCGTCTCCACCGCCTTGACGTAGCGCGGGTTGGCCTTGTCGCTGATGTCGAAGACCTTCATGCCCTCCCACGACTCCTTGGCCGTGGCCGATCCGGCGACGCTGTTGCAGGAGTCGTCACTGCGGGGGCTGTCGGTGGAGAGGAACAGCAGTTCCCCGTGGATGGAGATGTCGTTCTGCGACCCGGGGCAGTAGACCTGCGACACCACGGTCGGCGCGGTGGGCCGCGAGATGTCGTAGATGACGAAGCCGTTGTAGTTGCCGGCGAAGGCGTAGCGGCCCTGGAAGGCGATGTCGCTGTTGGTGCCGTCCAGTGGCGCCTGCTTCGGCACGTTGGCGACCTGCCGCAGGTTGGGACTGCTGACGATCTCGTCGATGCCGGGGATCGTGTTGGTGGCGTCCACCGTGCCGGCCGGGGCCGAGCGCGCCGTCACCCCGGCGTTTCCGGGAGCGGCGGTGGCGACGCCGGCGAGGAGAAGACCGGCCGCGGCCAGGCTCACCGTGGTGAGCCGCCGGGCCCGGGGGGAGCGGAGACTGGTCATCGGCGATGCCCTTCGCAAGGGGGATGACGATGCCGCACACCCTACCGTCCGATGAGACCTGTCGATGTGACGCGCGTCACATGTGAGGCTCTGTGTCGATGGATACGATCGCGATGACCTCTACCAACAGGAGTGGCCCATGACCCACCGCCGCATGCGGACCCTGGCCGTCGCCCTGTCCGCGCTCCTGCTGTCGGTGGTGGTCGTCATCCTGTCCCGGTCCGACGACGGCGCGGTCCCCGCCCCGGCGGGACCGGTCGCCGCCCCGACGTCCGCCCCGGCCGGTCCGTCCCGGCCCGCCGTGATCGTGCCCGGTCGACCGGGCGAGACCGCCGTCACCCGGCCCGCCGAGGAGATGCGCGACGCCACCAGGGCCCGCCACAACTCATTGGACGTCTGGTTCGTCCGGATGATGATTCCGCACCACGCCCAGGCGCTGGAGATGGCGGAACTGGCCCCCGACCGAGCCGCGGACCCGGCCCTGCGCGCCCTCGCCGAGCGGATCCGGGCCAGCCAGGGCCCGGAGATCGGCATGATGCGGGGCTGGTTGCAGGAACGGGGGCTCGGCACGGAGACGGCGGGGCACGAGCACGCCGGCATGCGGGGCATGCAGTCGCCGGAGGCGATCCGGCAGTTGGCGGCGGCGCGCGGTGCGGAGTTCGACCGGCTCTTCGTACGGATGATGACAGAGCACCACCAGGGTGCGGTCCAGATGGCCACCGACCTGCTCAAGGTCGGCGCCGACCTCACCCTGTCGGAGTTCGCCAACTCCGTCGCCACCGAGCAGACCGTCGAGATCGACCGGATGCGCGAACTGCTGGCCTGATCCCGCCGACGCGCCACGCGCGCGTGGCGGGCGCGTCTCCGCCCGTGCGCCGACCCCGCCGGCACCGGCCTGCGGCACGTACGCTGGGTGACCGTGAACCGCACGATCCTCGGCCGCCCCCTGCGCAGCGTCGCCTTCGACGTCTTCGTCGTCGCCATGGTGATGCTCTTCGGCCTCGTCACCGCGGTGAGTCAACCCGGTGGGTGGAGAGCCACCCTGGTCGGGGCCGCGATGGCGGTGGCGTTGCTGTTCCGCCGGTCCCACCCGTCGGCGGTCGCCGCCGTCGTGGCGGCGCTCGGGCTGGTGCAGTTGGCCGCCGGCTGGGGGCCGCTGGCCTTCGACGTCGCGGTGCTGGTCGCCCTCTACAGCGTGGTCAAGTACGCCGACCGCCTCCGCGACGGGATCCTCGCCGGGGTCGGCGCCGGCGTCGGGGTGGTGCTCGCGGCCCTCCAGACCCGCGGCGACGTCGCCTGGTGGGCGACGGCGATCTACTTCGGCCTGGTCACCGGTGCGGTGTGGCTGGTCGGGCTGAACGTGCGGACCCGCCACCTCTACGTGCTCAGCCTGGAGGAGCGGGCCGCCACCCTGGAACGGGAACGCGAGGCGGAGGCGCGGGCCGCCGTCGCCGGGGAACGCACCCGCATCGCCCGGGAACTGCACGACGTGGTGGCACACGGCATGGCGGTGATGATCGTGCAGGCCGACGGCGCGCGGTTCATGCTCGACCGGGACCCGGAGACCGCCCGCCAGGCGATGAAGGTGGTCGGCGACACCGGCCGGCAGGCGCTGGAGGAGATGCGCCGGCTGGTCGGCGTACTGCGGGAGCCCAGCCCGTTCGACGCGGCGGGCGAGCCCGACGGCGCCGGGGTGGCCGCCGACCCGGCACACCGCCGGTTGGCCCTGACCGAGCTGCCCACCCTGCTCGACCGGTTCCGCGCCGCCGGCCTGCGGGCCCGGCACACGGTCACCGGGCAGCCGCCGCCGATGCCGCCCGGGCTGGAACTGACCGTCTACCGGGTCGTGCAGGAGGGGCTGACCAACGCGCTCAAGCACGCCGGGGTCGGCGCCCGCGTCGAGGTCACCCTCGTCCACGCCGACGACGCCGTGGTGGTCCGGGTGGTCGACGACGGGCGCGGCCAGACCCCGGTCGCCCCGGCCCCGTCCGGCGGGCACGGCCTGGTGGGCATGCGGGAGCGGGTCGGGGTGTACGACGGCAGCCTCACCGCCGGGCCCCGACTCGCCGGGGGCTGGCAGGTCGAGGCGCGGCTGCCGCTACCGTCGACCTCCGGGGCGACGGAGGTGGCGGCGGCATGACGGTCCGGGTGGTGATCGTGGACGACCAGGCGCTGGTCCGCGCCGGGTTCCGGATGGTGCTGGACTCCCAACCCGACCTGGCGGTCGTCGGCGAGGCGATCGACGGCGCCGACGCACTGCGGGTGCTGGCCCGGATCGAGGCCGACGTCGTGGTGATGGACGTCCGGATGCCGACCATGGACGGGGTCGAGGCGACGCGGCGGATCTGCCGGGAGCGTCCCGCCGGCTCGCCCCGGGTGCTGGTGCTCACCACCTTCGACACCGAGGCGGACGCCTTCGCCGCGCTCCAGGCGGGCGCCAGCGGCTTCCTGCTCAAGAACGTCCCGCCGGAGGAGTTGCTGACCGCCATCCGCGTGGTCGCCCAGGGCGACTCGGTGGTCGCGCCGCCCATCACCCGCCGGCTGCTCGACCGGTTCGCCGGGCGGCTCGGCCCGCTACCCGCCGAGGACCCCCGGATCGGCCAGCTCACCGAGCGGGAGCGGGAGATCCTCCTGCTGGTGGCCGAAGGGCTCAGCAACGCGGAGATCGCCGCCCGGGTGCACGTCGCGGAGGCGACCGTGAAGACGCACGTCGGGCGGATCCTGGCCAAGCTCCAGCTCCGCGACCGGGTGCAGGCGGTGGTGCTGGCGTACGAGAGCGGGCTGGTCGTCCCCGGCGGCTGAGCCGGTCTACGACCCAGGTCGTACGGGTCCGCCCGGTCAGGGTGCCCCGAGGTCGCAGCGAAACCGGGCGCGCGGGTGGACGCGCCCCGCCACCCGCGTCCATAGCGTCGGAGACGTCCCAGCCACGATCTCCACGGGGAGCCCCACGTGTCCGTCGCATCTCCCGCGCCCGCCGCCACCGACAGGATCGACGTCGACCTCGCCGCCGGCCGGGTGCGCGACGCGCTCGCCGGCCTCGACCCGCCGCGGGTACCGGCCGTCGGCGGCACGGCGGTGGCCCGATGATCCGGCTGACCCTGCGCCAACTCCGCGCCGAGGTGCCGCGTCTGGTGCTCTCGTCGCTGGCCATCGTCCTCGGCGTCGCGTTCGTCGCGGGCACGCTGATCTTCGTCGACGGGATGCGGGCCGGCGCGTACGACCGGGCCGGGGCGTTCGACCGGCACACCGACCTCGCCGTGTACTCCGCCACCGCCGCCGCGCTGCCCGCCGAACTGGTCGACCGGGTGCGCGCGGTCGACGGGGTCGCCGCCGCCGAGGGCGAACTGCTCGGCTCCGGCGGGATCGTCGGCGCCGACGGCCGCCCCGTGCTCGGCTACGCCGTCCTCGCCGCGATCCCCGTCGAGCAGGCGTTGCGTTCGTACGACGTGGTGGCCGGCCGGCTGCCCGACCGCCCCGGCGAGGTGGTGCTGGACGCGCCCACCGCCGCCGAGGAGGGCTTCACCCTCGGCGCGCCCGTACGTCTCGGCGGCGGCGGGGGAGCGGCCCGCCCGTACACGCTGGTCGGCACGGTCGACGTGGCCGGCACCGCCCGGGACGTCGGCGGCCCGTTCATCGGCCTGGTCGGCGCGGACGCCCTCGCCGTGACGGGCCAGCGCGGCTACGACCGGATCATGGTGGCCGCGCGACCGGGCGTGGCCGACGCGGCCCTGGCCGACCGGGCCGCCGAGGCGGCCGGCGCCGGTGTGACCGTCAAGACCCGGCAGCGCATCCTCGACGACGCCGTGACCGACGCGGTGCGTGATCTCCAGCAGTTCAACATGGTGCTGCTGACCTTCGCCGGGGTCGCCGTCGTGGTCGCCGGCTTCGTCATCGCCAACACCTTCGCCATCGTGCTGGCCCAGCGGACCCGGCGGACCGCGCTGTTGCGGCTGGTCGGCGCGACCCGGGGCCAGCTGTTCCGCGCCGCGCTGCTGGAATCCGCCGCGGTCGGGCTGCTCGCCTCCGCGGCCGGCGTGCTGATCGGGGTCGTCCTGGCCGGTGGCATGGGGCAGCTGATGGCGCGACTCGACGCGCCGGTCTCGGGCGGGCTCACCGTCACCCTGCCGACGGTGCTGGTCAGCATCCTCCTCGGCACGGCGATCACGGTGGGCGCCGCGCTGCTGCCCGCGTGGCGGGGTACCCGCGTCGCCCCGGTCGCCGCGCTCACCGACGCGGCGGTGCAGCCCGCCCGGGGCGCCGGCCGGCTCCGGCTGACCGCCGGGGCGCTGGTCTCCGCCGCCGGGGTCGCCGCGCTGGTCGGTGCCGCGTCCGCCGGCCAGGTGGTGCTGGTGGCGGCCGGCGGCGTGCTCACCTTCTTCGGCATCGTGCTCTTCGGCCCGGTGCTCGTGCCGGCGCTGGTCCGGGTGCTGGGCTGGCCCGCCCGCAGGCTGTTCGGGGCCACCGTCGGCCTGGCCGTGACGAACGCCGTACGCAATCCGCGCCGGCTCGCCGCGACCGCGACCGCCCTGGTGATCGGGATCGGTCTGGTGTCGGCCTTCGTGGTCGGCGCGCGCAGCATCAAGGAGGGGATCGAGCGCAGCGTGGACGCCGAGGTCGGCGTCGACTGGCTGGTCACCGGGGTGGGCGGGGACCTGCCGGGACCGCTCGTCGCCGAGCTGCGCGCCCGTCCCGAGCTGGCGGTGGTGCACGAGCAGCGCGGCACCGTCGCCGACGGCGTGCAGGTCCGGGCCGCGCACCCGGCCCTGGTCGGCCGGACGCTGACCGGGGTGGTGGCCGGCGACCCCGGCCGGCTCGGACCCGGTTCGGTGCTGGTGCACCGGGAGCTGGCCCAGGCCCGGGGCTGGACGGTCGACTCCACCGTCACCCTGCGGGGCCGGCCGTTCCGGGTGGCAGCGGTCGTCACCGCCGACGGGCCGGTGCTGGGTGGCAGCCCCGTGCCCGCCGGCCATGTGATCGACGTGGTGGACGCCGACTTCGCCGCGCTCTTCCCCGACGAGCGGGGCCACCTGGCGGAGGTCGACCCCGTCGACGGCGTTCCCGCCAACCAGGCCCGGGCCGCCATCGAGACCGTGCTGGCCCGCTACCCCACGGCCAACCTGATGGACCAGGGCGCGTACAAGAAGATGCTCACCGGCACGGTCGACATGCTGCTCGCGTTCGTCACCGCGCTGCTCGGCCTCGCCGTGGTGATCGCGCTGGTCGGGGTCGCGAACACGCTGAGCCTGTCGGTGCTGGAGCGGGCCCGGGAGCACGCCGTGCTGCGCGCGGTGGGGCTCACCCGGGGCCGGCTGCGCGCCGTGCTGGCCGTGGAGGCGGTGCTGATGGCGCTGGTCGGCGCGGTGCTCGGGGTCGGCCTCGGCACCGGCGTGAGCGCGGCCGCCATGGCGCTGCTCGCCCGGATCAGTGGCGACTTCGCCGTGGTGCTGCCGGTGGGGCAGCTCGGGCTGATCCTCGGCGTCGCCGTCGTGGCCGCCCTGGCCGCCTCGGTGCTGCCCGCCCGCCGGGCGCTGGCCCGGCCGGTGGTCGAGGCGCTCGGCGACCAGTGACATCCGTCGGCCGGTCCCGCCCGCCGGGGCGGGACCGGCCGACGGTGCCGGGTCCTACAGGCGTTCCACCGCCGGGCCGGCGCACCGGTTGCGGGTGTCGAAGACGTACCGGGCGTGCCGGGTCACCAGGTCGTAGTCGAAGTCGTCATGGTCGGTGACCACCACCACCGCGTCCGCCGCGCGGATCTCCCGCTCGGTCAGCTCCACCACCAGCACACCGCCGGGAATGTGGTGTGGCTCCGCGTACGGCTCCACCGCCCGGACGTCCGCGCCGAGGGCCTGGAGGCGCCGGGTGACGTCGACGGCGGGGGAGTCGCGCATGTCGCCGGTGTTCTTCTTGTACGCCAGCCCCAGCAGCAGCAGGCGCGCCCCGCTGACCGCGCGACCCGTCCGGTTCAGCCCGTTCATGATCCGCTGCGCCACGTGCTCGGGCATCTCGTGGTTGACGTCGTTGGCCAGCTCGATGAACCGGAACTGCCGCCCGAGGCGCCGCTTGACCTGCCAGGACAGGTAGCAGGGGTCGATCGGCAGGCAGTGCCCGCCGACCCCCGGCCCGGGCCGGAACGGCATGAAGCCGAACGGTTTGCTCTCCGCCGCCTCGATCGCCTGCCAGACGTCGATGTCGAGGTGGTGGGAGAGCATGGTCAGCTCGTTGATCAGGGCGATGTTCACCTGCCGGAAGGTGTTCTCGATCAGCTTGGTCAGCTCCGCCACCCGGGTGGAGTCCACCGGCACGGTCCGCTCCACGAGCCGGCGGTAGAACCCGTCCACCCGGGCCAACGCGGTCGCGTCCATCCCGGAGACCACCTTCGGGGTGTTCTCCAGGCGCCACGTCCGGTTGCCCGGGTCGATCCGCTCGGGGCTGTAGCCGAGGTGGAAGTCGCCCGGGCTGCGCAGGCCGCTGGCCGACTCCAGCAGCGGGCGCAGCAGCTCCTCCGTGGTGCCGGGATAGGTGGTGGACTCCAGGACCACCGTGCAGCCCGGCCGCACGTACGGGCCGATGCCGACGCCGGCCTGCTCCACGAAGCTGAGGTCGGGAGTGCCGTCCCGCAGCGGGGTGGGCACCGTGATCACGCAGATGTCGAAGCCCTCGGCGTCGGCGTACTCGGTGCTCGGGTGGTACCGGCCGCTGGCCAGCGCCCGGCCCAGCCGGTCGACCGGGATGTCCTCCACGAACGACTCGCCCGCCGCGAGTCGCTTGACGCGGTCGGAGTCGACGTCCAGGCCGATCACGTCCAGCCCGGCCTCGACGGCCCGCATCGCCAGTGGCAGGCCGACGTACCCCTGGCCGATCACGACCAACTTCTCAACGCTCACCCGGACTCCCGAGGCAGACAGCGGAAACAACCTGCTTGGAGCCTAGAGCGATCTCTGTGCCCGTAAGTCCGGTTTGGGGATATCGGGGCTGGTGGGATTGCCGAAGCGTCAGGGGGGGCGACCGAGGGTGACAGTGGTCGTGGCCGCGAGCCCCGCAGGACCGGACCCGTGGCCCGCCTACCGGGACCGGCGTCGGCGGGTCAGACCACCGGCGGATTGTCCGGATCCACCGGGGGGTTCTGCGTCTCGGTCGGCTCCGTCGGCGCGGTGCTCTGGGTCGGTGCGCCGGTGGGGGGCGGACTGGCGGGCGGCTCCGGGCTGGCGGTGGGGCCGGGCGGCTCCGGCTCCGCCGACCGGGTCGGCTGGGGGGACGGTGACACGGTGGCCGACGGCGAGGGGCTGGAGGTGGACCCGGCGGGCCGGAGCGGACGGTCAGGGCCGACGGGGCTCTCGGCCTCCGTCGGTGTGTCGACGCCGCCGGTCGGCTCGGCGGCCGGAGCGGTCTGCGACGGGACCTCGACCGCCGGCGCGTCGGTCTCGCCGACCGCATTGAGCGCCACGGCGAGCCCCGCGAGCGCCACCACCACCGCGGCGACGGCGCCGGCCAGGGTGCCGTGCCGCCTCCGCCGGGCGCCGGCCGCGACGACCGGGACGTCGGTGCGGGTGCCCGGGCCGCCGCTCCTCGGCACCGTGGCCCCGGCGGCGGGCACCAGGGCGGTCGGCGCGGACGGGTCGGACACGGCGGCGCGGGCGGCCTCGGCCATCGCCGCCCCGCTGCTGAACCGGTCGGCCGGATCCTTGGCCAGGGCACGGGAGACCAGGGCGCGGACCGCCTCCGGAACGTCGTGCGGCAGCTCCGGCGGCTCGTCGTCGAGATGGCGGACGGCGACCTGGAGCGGGTTGTCGCCGGTGAACGGCGGGCTGCCGCTGAGGCAGCAGTAGGTCACGGCGCCGAGGGCGTAGATGTCGGTGGCCCCGGACACCGGCCGGCCGGAGGCCTGTTCCGGTGCCATGTACAACGCGGTGCCCGGCACCGCGTTGGTGCTGGTGATGCTCGTGACGTCCGTCGACCTGGCCACGCCGAAGTCCACCAGCACGACGCTGCCGTCCTCCTGCACCAGCAGGTTGCTCGGCTTGACGTCGCGGTGCACGATCCCGCCGAGGTGCGCGGCGTGCAGCGCCTGCGCGACCTGCGCCACGATCGCCATGGTCGTGGCCACGTCGAGACGGCCGGCGGCCTCGATCCGCTTGGACAGCGGCTGGCCGGTCACGAACTCCATGACCAGGTAGTCGGCCCGGCCGCCGTCGGGCAGGTCGTCCTCGCCGCAGTCGAAGACCTGCACGATCCCGGGGTGGCGCAGGGCGGCCATGATCCTGGCCTCGGCACGGAAGCGGGCGATGAAGTCGGGGTCGGAGACCAGAGCCGGCAACAGGACCTTGACCGCGACCTGACGGCCGAGGACGAGGTCCTTGCCGCGCCAGACGTCGCCCATGCCGCCCGTGGCGACGCGCTCGTCCAGGCGGTAGCGACCGCTGAGTACGACCTCCGATGACAACACAGCACCACCGTACCCAGAGCGGCCGGCATCGGCGCGCCGCGAGGTGGCCCCCCGGGCCGCGTCCGCCGGCCGGCGGGGGCGCCACGCCCGGGCGTACGCGCGAAAAAGCGGTGACCGTCGGTGGGTGACGCGTGACGGCGGTCGCCCGGCGCCGCCGCACGCTGGGCGGATGTTTCCTCGTCCGCAGCCGTCGGGCGCGTGCAGCGTCCCGGCGCCCCGCGCCGTTACGGTTCCCCGCCACCTGATCGGCTAGATAATTCTCACTATTCTGCCGACCATGCTGACTTGCCCGGTGGGCCCGGCGCTCCTAGCGTTACCCCGACTCGGGGCCGCCCCGCGTGTGGCTGCGGCGCCCGTGCCGCCGGCCGTGCCGTCGCGGCGGGGGTCAGACGTACCGTCCGGGCCGGCGCGGTCGCCGGGCGTGATCGGGTCAGCGGGGGGCTGAGGGTGCGTGATCGGGTCCGGTTGCCGGGCCGTGCTCATCTCGCGTGCGCCCGTCGCGGCGTGCGCCGCCCGCGCGTGTCCGCGGCACGGAGACGGCGACCTCATGGCGGGTGAGCTGAACGAGGCCGTCGCGGCCGCGCAGGCCGGCGACGAGGAGGCCTTCCGGTTCCTCTACCGCAGCATCCAACCCGGCCTGCTGCGGTACCTGACCGTCCTGGTCGGCGCGGACGCCGAGGACGTCGCCTCGGAGACCTGGCTGCAGATCTCCCGTGACCTGCCCAGGTTCACCGGCGGGGAGTTCCGGGCCTGGACCGTCACCATCGCCCGCAACCGGGCGATGGACCACCTGCGCCGGCAGCGCCGCCGCCCCTCCCTGCCGGTGCCGGTGCAGGCGCTCGCCGAACTGGCCGGTGACCTCGACACCGCCGAGCGGGCCGGCGAGACGATCGGCACCGAGGCGGCGCTCGCGCTGATCGCCACCCTGCCGCCCCGCGAGGCCGAGGCCGTCCTGCTCCGCGCGGTCGTCGGGCTGGACGCCGAGACCGCCGGGCGGGTGCTGGGCCGCCGGCCCGGTGCGGTGCGCACCGCCGCCCACCGGGGGCTGCGCCGGCTCGCCGCCCAGCTGGAGCGCTTCGACCTGACCCGGTTGCCGGACGTCGCCGAGGTCGCCGCCCCGCCCCGCCCGCGCCCCGCCCGTCGGCAGGCGCAGCACGCCAAACCGGCGGACGGTTGACGTGAGGGGATTCAGGATGAGTTTCCGGCGGCCCGAGCGGCCCGCTGACCGTGCCGCGTCCGAACGGCTCCTGGACACGGCCCGCGCCGGCTGGCCCCGGACGGCGGGCACCGGCGACCCGGAGCCGCTCGCCAGGCTGCTCTCCGCCGCCGCCGCCCCCGCCCGTCCCGGCGAACTGGCCGGCGAGGAGGCCGCCGCGGCGGCCTTCCGGGCGGCCCGGGTGGACGGGCCCGCCGCCGCTCCCGCCCGGTCGCCGCACCGCAGCCGGTTCACCGCCGGCGCGGTGGCCTGGGGCACCGGGATCGCCGTCACCACGATCGCGGGGGCCGCCTTCGCGGCCGTCGCCCTGGACCGTCCCGCCGACCCGGCTCCGCCGCCGCGCCCGGCCACCCCGGTGCCGGCCACCACGGCCACGGATCGGGGCGGGACGACCGACGACGCGGATGACCGCCCTACCGGGATCCCGCGGGACCCCTCCGCCGTCGCCACCTCGGCCGCTGCCACCCGCGGTGCCACCGCCGGGGAGGTGCCGGGTACCCCGAAGCCGCGGACCGAGCACCTGCCCGGGCTCTGCCGGGCCTACCTGGCCAAGCCGCCGGGCCAGCGGGAGAGGGCACTGGACGCTCCCGGGTTCGCCGCACTGGTGACCGCGGCGGGCGGTGCGGAGCGGGTCACGCAGTACTGCCGGGAACTGGCTCCCGAGCCGGCGCCGAAGAAGCCGGCAGCGACCGACTGAGTCCCCTGCCCGTTCCGGCCGGCCCGCGAGAAATTCTCTGCTAGACAGGAGTGGGCGGGGCCGCCAGCGCCCTGCCGATGACGGTGGGTGGCGCTACGGTGGCACGGAGCGGAAGTCGGCCGGGGGAAGGGAGCCCGTCCTGTGGTGATGTCGCCGGAGCTGGACCGCACCACCGTCCTGAGGGAGTCCGCCGCAGCCGAGGGGCACCTCGCTCGCATCTGTTTCAAGACCGGCCCACCGACCCACACCGGCGTCGAACTCGAATGGACCGTGCACGACATCGCCGACCCCACCCGCCCGATCGACTGTGAGCGGCTCCGGGCGGCCCTGGGGCGACACAGCCCCGTCACCCTCGACCGCGCGAGCCCCGCCGCGCCGCTCCCACACGGTGGCACCGTGACGGTGGAGCCCGGTGGGCAGCTGGAGATCTCCACCGCGCCAAGTGCCTCGATCGCCGCTCTCATCCACGCCACCGACGGCGACGTCGCCGCGCTGAGCGGCCTGCTCCGCGCCGCGGGGCTGGTCCTCGGGAGCAGCGGCATCGACCCGCACCGGCCACCCCGCGCGGTGCTGGAAAGCCCGCGCTACCAGGCCATGCGAAAGGTCTTCGACCGCCGCGGCCCGGCCGGCCGGACGATGATGTACAGCACCGCCGGCCTCCAGGTCTGTCTCGACGCCGGGGAGCCGGAGCAGCTGTCGGCCCGCTGGGCGACGGTGCACGCCGTCGGGCCACCGCTGCTGGCCGCGTTCGCCACGGCCGACCGGCACGCCGGCCGGGCCACCGGCTGGGCGTCCGCGCGGATGGCCGCCTGGTACGGCATCGACCCGACCCGCACCCGTCCGGTGTGGACGCCGGAGGGGGCTGACGTCGACCCGGTCGCCGCCTGGACCGAGTACGTCCTGGCCGCGCCGTTGCTCTGCCTGCGCGACGACGGCCCTGACTGGACCCCGCCACCGGGGGTCACCTTCGCCGACTGGATCGACGGGGCGCTGCCGCGACCGCCCACCACCGACGACCTCGACTACCACGTGAGCACCCTCTTCCCGCCCGTGCGACCTCGGGGCTACCTGGAGTTGCGGTGGCTCGACACCCAGCCGGGGCGGGGGTGGGCGGTCCCGCTCGCGGTGCTGGCCGCCCTGTTCGCCGACTCCGGCACGGTGGGCGCGGCCCGCGCCGTCGCCGGGTCGGTGGCACACCGCTGGCACGCCGCGGCCCGGGACGGCCTGCGCGATCCGGCGCTGGCCGCCGCCGCGGCGGACCTGTTCGACCTGGCCCTCACGGCCCTGCCCCGGCTCGACCTGCCGGCGGCCCTGCACGACGACATCGACCGAGGCGTACGGCGGCGTCGGGCCGCCGTGGGGAGGAGGCACCGGTGACCGGAGCGACCACCCGGCGGGCGGGCACGGAGGAGCTGCGTGGCCGGATCGCGGCGGAGTTGGCGCGCACCCGGGCCCGTACGGCCCTGCTGACCGAGGCGGTCGACGAGACCGACCTGACGCGGCAGCACTCGCCGCTGATGTCCCCGCTGGTCTGGGACCTCGCCCACGTCGGCAACCAGGAGGAACTCTGGCTGGTCCGGGACGTGGGCGGGCGCGAGCCCGTCCGGCGGGACATCGACGACCTCTACGACGCGTTCAAGCAGCCCCGCGCGGACCGTCCGGCGCTGCCGCTGCTGCCCCCGGAGGAGGCCCGCGCCTACCTGCTCACCGTCCGGGACAAGGTGTTCGACCTGCTGGACCGGGTCGCGTTCACCGACCGGCCGCTGGTCGCCGACGGCTTCGCCTTCGGCATGATCGTGCAGCACGAGCAGCAGCACGACGAGACGATGCTCGCCACCCACCAGCTCCGCGCCGGCCCGCCGGTGCTGCACGCCCCGCCGCCGCCGGAGCCCCGCGCCCGGGTCGGCGGCGAGGTGCTGGTGCCGGCCGGCGAGTTCACGATGGGCACCGACACCGACCCGTGGGCGCTGGACAACGAGCGCCCCGCGCACCGGGTGCGGCTGCCGGCGTACGTCATCGACGCCGCGCCGGTGACCAACGGGCGCTTCCGCGAGTTCATCGCCGACGGCGGATACGACGACCCGCGCTGGTGGAGCCCGGCCGGGTGGCGGCACCGGCGGGAGGCGGAGCTGTCCGCGCCGATGCACTGGCGGCGCGACGGCGACGGCTGGGCCTACCAGCGGTTCGGGCGGTGGGCGCCGGTGCGCGACGACGAGCCGGTGGTGCACGTCTGCCACCACGAGGCCCAGGCGTACGCCACCTGGGCCGGCAAGCGGCTGCCGACCGAGGCGGAGTGGGAGAAGGCCGCCCGTTGGGACCCGGCCACCGGCCGCTCCCGCCGCTACCCGTGGGGCGACGACGACCCCACCGTCGAGCACGCCAACCTGGGCCAGCGGCACCTGTGGCCCGCCCCGGTGGGTGCCTATCCGGCGGGCGCCTCGCCCCTGGGCGTGCACCAGCTCGTCGGCGACGTGTGGGAGTGGACCTCCACCACCTTCCGGGGCCACCCCGGCTTCACCGCGTTCCCCTACCGGGAATACTCGGAGGTCTTCTTCGGCGACGACTACCAGGTGCTGCGGGGCGGGTCCTTCGGCACCGACCGGGCGGCCTGCCGGGGCACCTTCCGCAACTGGGACCTCCCGATCCGGCGGCAGATCTTCAGCGGCTTCCGCTGCGCCCGGGACGCCCGCCCGGAGGAGGCGCAGCCGTGAGGGCGCAGCCGCCACCCGGCCGGCCGGGCGTTGTCCTCCCGTGTCCGGGCCGATCCGCCGGGTCGGGCGGGGCCGGCTGATGTGCCGCCACCTGGCGTACCTGGGGCCCCCGGTCCCGCTGCGGGAGTTGCTGTTCGACCCGCCGTACTCCCTCGTGCGGCAGTCCTGGGCCCCTCGCGACATGCGCGGCGGCGGGACGATCAACGCCGACGGCTTCGGTGTCGGCTGGTACCCGGGCGACGGCGAGCCGGTCCGTTACCGCCGGTCCCAGCCGATCTGGAGCGACCCGACCATCGCGCAGTTGGCGGCGGTCACCTCGGCCGGCGCGGTGCTGGCCGCCGTCCGCTCCGCCACGGTGGGCATGGCGGTGCTCGACGGGGCCGCCGCCCCGTTCGCCGAGGGGCGGTGGCTGTTCAGCCACAACGGTGTGGTGCGGGGCTGGCCGGACTCGCTGGTCCCGATCGCCGGCACCCTGCCGGTACGCGACCTGCTCACCCTCGACGCGTCCACTGATTCGGCGCTGCTGTGGGCACTGGTCCGGCACCGGCTGCGGGCCGGGGTGAAACCGGCCCGCGCGGTCGCCGAGACCGTCACGGCGGTGGCCGCCGCCGCCCCCGGATCCCGGCTCAACCTGCTGCTCACCGATGGGCGCACGGTGGTGGCGAGCGTGGCCGGGCACGCGCTGTCGATCCGCGCGACGCCCGCCTCGGTCCTGCTGGCGTCCGAGCCGCACGACGACGAGCCCGGCTGGCAGGCGGTGCCGGACGGGCGACTGGTGGAGGCCACCGCGACGGGGGTGCGCGTTCGTGCCCTCGCCGAGTGCTGACCGCCGGCCGACAGGGCGTTACCGCCGACGACGAAGGGAAAGACATGAGCGCGGAGCCGCTGGAGATCTACCTTGAGGAGCGGGACCTGGGGCGCAGCCTGCGGGAGGACGTCCGCACCGGGCTGACCGCCGAGCCGAAGTGGCTGCCCCCCAAGTGGTTCTACGACGCCCGCGGCAGCGAGCTGTTCGAGGAGATCACCCGGCTTCCGGAGTACTACCCGACCCGGGCCGAGCGGGCGGTGCTGGCGGAGCGGGCAGCCGTGATCGCCGAGCTGACCAACGCGAAGACGCTTATCGAGCTGGGGTCGGGCTCGTCGGAGAAGACCCGGCTGCTGCTGGACGCGTTCACCCGCCGGGGCGGCCTGGGCACGTTCGTGCCGCTGGACGTGTCGGTCAGCGCGCTGTGCCAGTCCACCGCCGAGATCGCCGAGGACTACCCGGGGCTGCGGGTACGCGGCATCGTGGGGGACTTCACCCGCCACCTGGACCGCCTGCCGGCCGGTGGGCGCCGGCTGGTGCTCTTTCTCGGCGGCACCATCGGCAACCTCCTGCCGGCCGAGCGGGCACGGTTCCTCGCCGCGATGCGGGCCGCCCTGGAGCCGGGGGACTGGCTGCTGCTCGGCACCGACCTGGTCAAGGATCCGGCGGTCGTGGTGCCGGCGTACGACGACGCGGCCGGGGTCACGGCGGAGTTCAACCGCAACGTGCTGCGGGTGGTCAACCGCGAGTTGGGCGCCGACTTCGACCCGGCGGGGTTCGCCCACGTCGCGCTCTGGGACGCCGAGCACGAGTGGATCGAGATGCGGCTGCGGGCGCGGCGACCGATGCGGGTCCGGGTGCTCGACCTGGCGGTCAGCTTCGCCGAGGGGGAGGAGCTGCGGACGGAGGTGTCGGCGAAGTTCCGCCCGGCGGGGATCGCCGCCGAGCTGGGCGCGGCCCGCTTCGCCGCCCACGACTTCTGGACCGACCCGGACAATCTCTTCGGCGTCACCCTGGCCCGCGCCGAGTGACCACGGCGGCCCGCGCCGGTGAACAGGCGCGTGGCCCGGGGTGAGCATCTTCACCCACGACGCCCGGCCCGTCGGTGATCGGTTAGGCTGACGGCGCGAAGGGGAGTAGCCCCCAATGTCGTGGTCGACACACTGGTGCGTTCCGCATCCGGCCACGCGGCCTCGGTGTGCCGAGGCGGGCGAGACCTTCGACCCAGGCTGTCGCAGCCGGGTCGAGGGCGCCCCGTACCTCCTCCCGGCTTGATCCGGAAGGATGTCATGGAAGGTTTCCTCGTCGCGCTGGTCGTCAGCTTCGGCGTCATCTTCGTCGCCGAGCTGGGGGACAAGTCCCAGCTGATGGCCCTGACCTTCGCCACCCGGTTCCGGACCGTGCCGGTCCTGATCGGGATCACCGTGGCCACGGCGGTGGTGCACCTGGCATCGGTGGCGATCGGCTACGGCCTCGGCGCCGCGCTCCCGACGGAGTGGATCTCGCTCGTCGCCGGCCTGGCGTTCCTCGGTTTCGGCGCGTGGACGCTGCGCGGGGACACCCTCACCGAGGAGGAGAAGCGCAAGGCCGAGAAGAACAGCAAGTCGGCCATCGTCGCGGTGTCGATCGCGTTCTTCCTGGCCGAGCTGGGCGACAAGACGATGCTCGCCACCATCACCCTCGCCACCCAGTACGGCTGGTTCGGCACCTGGCTCGGCTCGACGATCGGCATGGTCGCGGCGGACGCGCTGGCCATCCTGGTCGGGCGGATGCTCGGCCGGAAGCTGCCGGAGAAGACCATCAAGTACGGTGCCGCCGCGCTGTTCGCGATCTGCGGGCTCTGGCTGATCCTGGAGGCCGTCACGCAGCTCACCTGACGTCGACCACCGGCGGGCCGGCGGGGCAGTGCCAGCGGGTGGGCGTCGAGGGGATCCTGCACCACGACTACCAGGCGCTGGTCACCGCGGTGGAGATCGCCGGGGCGGTGGTCATCTTCGTCGGGGCGGCGTGGGCGGCGCTGCGGTTCGTGGTCGAAGGGCTGCGGCACCGCAGCGCCGCCGTGTTCACCCCGATCCGGCTCTCCCTGGGGCGGTTCCCCACCCTGGGCCTGGAGTTCCAGCTCGCGGCGCACATCCTGCGTACCGCCGGCTCGCCGACCTTCGACCAGATCGGCCAACTGGCGGCCGTCGCCGCCATCCGGACCGCCCTGAACCACTTCCTCGGCCGGGAGATCCGCCAGGAGCAGCGGCAGGTCCGGGAGGCGGAGCCGGCACCGTGACGGTCCGGCGGCGCCGGCCGCCGCCGGATCAGTCGTTTCCGCGCTGGTAGACGTCGGGCACGCCGTCCTGATCGGCGTCGACCCGCTCCGCCTCGGCGATCCGCCGGTGGGCGGCGTTGCGCCGGACCAGCACGACCGTGGCGAGCAGCGCCGAGGTCAGCGAGCCCGTCAGCACGGCCGCCTTGACGTTGTCGTCGGCGGCACTGCCGGGGCCGAACGCGAGTTCGCCGATCAGCAGGGAGACGGTGAACCCGACCCCGGCGAGCAGTGCCACCCCGAGCAGGTCCGTCCAGGTGATGTCCTCGTCGAGCCGGGCCCGGGTGAACCGGGCCAGCAGGAACGTCGAGCCGAAGATCCCGATAGCCTTGCCGAGCACCAGGCCGGCGACGACGCCGACCACGATCGGGTCGGTGACGACCGCGCCCAGGTCGGCGCCCCGCAGCGACACCCCGGCCGCGAAGAACGCGAAGATCGGCACGGCGATCCCGGCCGACACCGGGCGCCAGCGGTGCTCCAGGTGCTCGGCGAGCCCGGGCGCGCCGTCGTGCTTGCCGCGCAGGACGGGCACGGTGAAGCCCAGCAGGACGCCCGCCACGGTGGCGTGCACCCCGGAGGCGTGCATGAGGGCCCACGCGGTGACCGCGAGCGGGATCAGCGCCCACCACCAGGTCCGGCGCCGCTGCACGAGCAGGCCGAACAGCGCGATCGGGGCCAGGGAGGCGAGCAGCGGCAGCGGGCTGAGGTGCTCGGTGTAGAAGATCGCGATGACGGTGATGGCGAGCAGGTCGTCGACCACCGCGAGGGTGAGCAGGAAGGCCCGCAGGCCCTGCGGCAGGTGGGAGCCGATGACGGCCAGCACGGCCAGGGCGAAGGCGATGTCGGTCGCGGTGGGAATGGCCCACCCCCGCAGCCCTTCGCCGCCAGCGGCGAGGTTGACCGCGACGTAGATCAGGGCCGGTGCCGCCATGCCGCCGACCGCCGCGACCACCGGCAGGACCGCCCGGCGCGGGTCGCGCAGCTCGCCCGCGACGAACTCCCGCTTGAGTTCCAGGCCGACCACGAAGAAGAAGACCGCCAGCAGGCCGTCGGCGGCCCAGGCGGCCAGGCTCAGGTCGAGGTGCAGGGCGGCGGCGCCGGGCCACGGCACCCACGCGCCGAGGGCCGCGTAGGAGGGTTCCCACGGGGAGTTCGCCCAGACCAGCGCGATCACCGCGCCGAACAGCAGCAGAGCGCCGCCGACGGTCTCGGTCCGCAGCACGTCGGCCAGGAACCGGGCCTCCGGCCAGGACGTACGCGAGAAGAGCCGGCGGGCCGGGCGGGGGCGGTCGGTGCGCGGGGCGCGGCGGGTCATCGGGTCCACCTCGGGGTCTGGGCAGCACAGGTCGACGCCGACCAGGCTTCCCGGCACACCGACTCCGACCCTATCCAGGACCGCGCCGTCCGGCGAGTCGGGGACCGCTGCGGGCGGGCACACCACTCGGGTCACTTTCCCCCGCCACCCCCGACGGCGTACCGCCGTTTGTTCGATGGTGGGTCGGATGCATATGTCAAGGGGGAAAGTGTATAACTCGGGACATAAGTCGCATGAGTCGCTTTAATGGTTTCACGAGATTTACGTCGACCTTGGGGGTTTTCGTGAAGTTCTTTGGCGTTACCGGCCTGGTACGGAGGCGCGCCTGATGGACCTGTACCGCCAACTCCGCCTCGTGCGTCGGCACTGGTGGATCGTGCTTCTCACCGTCATGGTCGCGCTCGGCGTCACCGCCCTCCTCACCGTCCGGGCCCAGCCCCGGTACGTCGCGTCGGTGACCTTCTTCGTCACCACGCCCAGCCAGGGCGTCACGGACGCCTACCAGGGCGGCCTCTTCCTCCAGCAGCGCGTGAAGTCGTACGCCGAGCTGTTGACCAGCGACCGCCTGGCGCAGAGCGTGGTCGCCGAGAACCCGGTCGGGCTCACCGCCGAGGAGGTGCAGGGCAAGGTCAGCACCTCCACCGAGACCGGCACGGTGCTGCTGCGCGCGTCGGTCACCGACACCGACCAGAACCGCGCGTTGAAGGTCAGCGAACTGCTCTCCGCGAAGTTCGTGGAGCTGGTGCAGAAGGTGGAGACGACCCAGGACGGCAAGGCCGGCCCGATCAAGATCGAGGTGGTCAGCGGGCCCCGGGTCAGCCCCACCCCCGTCTCACCGCAGCCGGTCCGCAACGTCGCGGTCGGGACGCTGCTGGGACTGCTCGCCGGCGTGGGCCTGGCGCTTCTGCGCGGGGTGGCCGACGTCCGCCTGCGCGACGCCGCCGGCCTCCAGCGCACCACCGGCAGTCCGTTGCTCGGCGAGATCCCCTTCGAGAGCACGGCGAAGTCGGCGCCCCTGATCGTCGGCGAGGCGGCGAACTCCGCCCGGGCCGAGGCGGTCCGCAAGCTCCGTACCAACCTGCGCTTCGTCGACGTGCACGAGCCCGCCCGGGTCATCGCCGTCACCAGCGCGCTACAGGGCGAGGGCAAGACCACGCTCTCCTGCAACCTGGCGATCGCCCTGGCCGAGGCCGGCTGGCGGGTGCTGCTGGTGGACGCCGACCTGCGCCGCCCGAAGGTCGACGACTACCTGGGCCTGGACGCCGGCATCGGGCTGACCGACGTGCTGGTCGGCGACGTCCAGGTGGGTGACGTGGTGCAGCGCTGGGGCGACAAGTCCCTGCTGGTGTTGCCGAGCGGCTCGGCGCCGCCCAACCCCAGCGAACTGCTCGGCTCCAAGGCGATGGCGGACCTGCTGCTCGCCCTGCGGGAGTCGGCCGACATCGTCATCATCGACACCGCCCCGCTGCTGGCGGTGACCGACGGCGTGGTGGTGGCCGTGCAGGCCGACGGCGCGCTGCTGGTCTCCCAGCAGGGGCGGACCTCCCGGGCCCAGGTGGCCCAGGCCTCCCGCGCCCTGCACTCGGTCTCCGTCCGGCTGCTCGGCTGCGTGCTCAACATGGCCAAGGTCGCCAAGGCGGAGGCGTACCAGTACGAGGCCTACCGGGTGGTCGCCGCCGCCGGGACCCTGGACGCGCCGGCCGAGCACGCCTCGGCCGCCCGGCACGCCGAGCGGATCGACGGCGTGGTCGGCGACCGCACGCAGGAACTCACCCGGCTGTCCCGATGAGCGCCGCGAGGGGTCGCATCGAGCGTTCGATCTCCTCCGCGCAGCGTCGGAAGTCGGCGGCGGTCCCCCCGATCGGATCCCGCAGGTCGTCCGCGTCTCCGGCGGCGGGTTGCAGCCGCCCCCGGGCGCGGGCGGCCGCCTCGACCGCGGCCCGCAGGGGGCCGTCGGCCGGATCCGTCGTCGGGTCGGCCGCCGCCGCGAGCCGGCCGAACTGGCGGATGGTGAACGTCCGGTGCAGCGCGGCGGGCGCCAGCGCGGTGCACACCGACCGCTGCCGGCGCGTCGCCGCCAGGACCAGTGTCGCCCCGACCAGGTACTCCGGGCGTAGCGCGCGGCTGCGGAACCCGGCGGGCACCCCGCCGGTCTCCGCCGCCAGCTCTGCCGCGTACGGGTGCATCGGCAGGCCCTCGACGGCGTCGGTGCCCGCGCTGCCGAGGGACACCGGTTGCCCGGCCAGCAGGCGGCGGGCGATGTATTCGGCCATCGGTGAGCGGCACAGGTTGGCGTGGCAGACGAACAACACCCGGTCGACCATGCGGACCCCTCTCGTCGGTGCGGTCGCGGGTGATCGCGCCGCGACGGTGTCCGGCCTCCGGTGGTGGCCGGACGTGGAGGGGATGCCGGCATCGTACGCGGGGTCGGCCGGTCGCCGGTACGGTGCCGCGCCGAGCCGTCGCACCTGGACGGGGGCAGGCCGGTGAGGATCGGGATCCTGGCGTACCACTTCCCGCCCGAGCCGGCGTTCATCCCGGGCAGCCTCGCCGAGGAACTCGCCGTGCGGGGGCACGAGGTGAAGGTGCTGACCGGTTTTCCCGACTACCCCGGCGGCCACGTCTACCCGGGCTGGCGGCAGCGCTGGCGACACGAGACCCGCAGCGAGCGGCTGACCGTCCGGCGGGTCCCGCGCTACTGCTCGGGTGACGGGTCGATCGGCGGCCGGATGGCGGGCTACCTGTCGTTCGCCGGCAGCGCGACGCTGACCGGCCGGTCGTTCCTGGCCGACGTCGACGCCCTCTACGTCCACCTGCCGCCGGCCAACGCCTTCGCCGCGGTGGGCCTGCTGCGGCTGCTGGGCCGGGTGCCGACCGTCGTGCACGTGCAGGACGTCTGGACGGAGGACGAGCCGGTCGGGGCCGAGAACGGGCGGTGGGCCGGGCGGATCGCCGCCGCGATGGCGCGTACGTGTCGGGCCGCCGCCGGGATCGCGGTCGCCGCGCCGTCGCTACGCGACCGGGTCGTCGCCGCCGGCGCCGACCCGGCCCGGGTGCGGGTGGTGCTCAACTGGACCGACGAGCGGATATTCCATCCCGCCCGGCCCAGCCCGGCGGCCCGCCGACTGGTCCGGCGCGACGACCGTTGCGTGGTGATGCACGCCGGGACCATCGGCGCCCGGCAGGGCCTGGAGACCGCGGTGCGGGCGGCGGCGGCGCTGGACCACACGATGGACCTCGTCCTGGTGGGCTCGGGCGCGGACGAGCGGCGGGTGCGGGGGCTCGCCGCCGAGTTGCGTGCCGAGAACGTGCGCTTCGTCCAGCGGCGGTCTCCGCTGGACATGCCGGACCTGTACGCCGCCGCCGACTACCAGCTCGTCATGCTGCGGAACCTGCCCGAGCTGCGCAGCACCCTGCCGGCGAAGCTCCAGGCCGCGTTCTCCTGCGCCGCACCGGTGGTGGCCTCCGCCGGCGGCGACACCGCCGACCTGGTGGAACGGGCCAGGGCGGGGCTCTCCTGCCCGCCGGAGGACTGGGCGAGCCTGGCCGACCGGTTCTGGCTGGCCGCCACCATCCCGCCGCCCGCCCGGGCCGAGATGGGTCGGCGCGGCCGGGAGGCGTACCTGCGGGAGATGTCGATGCCGGCGGGCGTGGACCGCATCGAACGGCTGCTGCACGAAGCGGCGGGGCGTGGCGTCGGCCGGTGAGGCGCGAGTGACCGTCGCGTACGGGGCGACGCCGTCATCTTTCGGCCAAAACGATCGTTAGCGGTTCGGGGACAGTGAGGTTTCGGCTCCGCTGTCCGTTTTTCAGGAAGGGCGTGTGGTGTGACGGAGAGCGCGAGGTCTCGTCGGCGGCGGGTTCGATCCCGCCGGCGGCGGCAGGTGCGCCGGGCTCTGCTCGCCACCCTCGTGGTGGGCTCGCTGCTGCTGCTGACCGGCGGCTGGGTGGGCTTCCGGGGCTGGCAGGCGCGGGCCCACCTGCTCAACGCCGCCGGCCTGGCCCGGGAGCTCAGCGCCCAGGTGGTCGGCGGCGACACCGCCAGGGCGCAGCGCACCCTCGCGGCGTTGCAGGAGCAGGCCGGCAGCGCCCGGGCGGCCACCGGCGATCCCGGCTGGTGGGTCGGCCGGCGCGCCCCGTTCGCCGGGGACAACCTGGCGGCCGTCCGGCAGATCTCGGTCGCGGTCGACGACCTGGCCCGCAACGCCTTCCCGCTGCTGCTGCGTGCCGACCTGACCAGCCTGGTGCCCGCGGGCGGGCGGCTGGACGTGGGCCGGCTGCGGACGCTCTCGGCCGAGCTGGCTCGGATCAACGCCACGGTGCAGGGCGCCCGGGACGGCCTCGCGGCGGTGCCCGGTGCCGGCCTGGTCGGCCAGGTCCGGCAGGCGCTCGCCGACCTGCGCGGTGAGATCGACCGGCTCGCCGGCCTGACCGCCGCCGCGGACCAGGCCAGCCGGCTGCTCCCGCCGCTGCTGGGCGCCGACGGCCCCCGCACCTACCTCGTGGTGTCGCAGAACCCCGCCGAGCTGCGGGCGACCGGCGGCATGATCGGCGCGTACGCCGTCATCCGCGCCGACGGCGGGCGGGTCCGGATGGGGCAACAGGGCACCAGCAGCGCGTTGGGCCTGTTCCAGCCGCCGCTGAAGGTGCCCACGGAGGTGCGCCGCCTCTGGGCCGACCTGCCCGGCATCTATCCGGCCGACGTCAACCTCACCCCGCACTTCCCGACCGCCGCCGCCCTCTACCGGGAGATGTTCCGGCGGCGTACGGGCACCACGGTCGACGGGGTGCTGGCGGTCGATCCGGTGGTGTTGTCGTACCTGCTCAAGGCCACGGGCCCGGTGATGGTTCCCGGCGGGGTCCCGCTGGCCGCCGAGAAGGTCGTCCAGACGGTGCTCAGCGACAGCTACCAGCGGATGGACAACGATAAGCAGGACGCCTTCTTCGCCGCCTCGGCCGCCGCGGTGTTCGACGCGCTGGTCACGAAGGAACTCGACACAAAGGGGTTATTGTCCGCATTTGACCGTGCTGTCACCGAACGACGGATATTGTTCTGGAGTGCCCGATCGGAAGAGCAGCGGATCATCGGCGACAGCCGGGTGGCCGGCGTGCTTCCGGAGAAGGACACCGTGCCGACGGTCGGCGTGTTCCTCAACGACGGCAGCGGCGCGAAGCTCGGCTACTACCTCCGGCAGACGGCGACCCTCACGGTCGGTGGGTGCCGGCCCGACGGGCGTCGGGAGCTCCGACTCCGGGTCACCCTGCGCTCGTCGGCACCGAAGTCGGGTCTCAGCAAGTCGGTGCTCGGCCTCGGTCTGGCTGGCGACCCGTACACCGCCCGCACGTTGGTGTCGGTGCACAGCCCGACCGGCGGGGCCGTGCTCACCACCCGCCTCGACAACGTCGAGACGGCGGTGGGCAGCGGCGCCGAGCGGCGCCGCCAGGTGACCACGGCGAATGTCGAGGTCGCCCCGGGAGAGTCCCGCACCCTGGAGGTCGCCGTGCTGACCGCGAAGACCGGCGTTGGCTCGGCCGAACTGTGGCTGACCCCCACCGCCCACCCATGGACCACCCAAGTTGTTTCCGCACCAAGCTGTGACCAGTAGGAGGGAACCAATCATGCGGCTATCCCGCATCATCATGGCGCTCGCGGTCGGTCTGGCCGTGGCGGCCATGCCAACCGCCGCGGGGGCTGCGCAGCCGCAGCCACAACCGTCGCCTAGCGAAACCCAACCGCCGCCCTACCCGCCTGGCCCCGCCACACTCGCGGTCAACCCGTCGACCGTCGTGGTCGGGCAGACGACCGCGCTGATCGGCAGCGGCTGGATGCCGGGCGAGACGGTCGAGATCACCGTCAGCACGTCGCCCCTGGCCGCTGGCGTTCCGGGCGCGGACCGGGCCCGCCGCAGCAACGGGGACACGATCGCGATGGTGCCGGTCTCATTCCACCAGGCACCCCAGCCGAACCCCCGCTACCTGGAGGTCACGGCCGACAGCGAGGGCAAGTTCCGTACCACCTACACGCCGCGCCACCACGGTACGTACACCTACCGGGCCGAGGGCGAGACGTCGAGGAGGGTGGCGACCGCGACGTGCGTCGTGCTCAAGAAGCACGAGACGCCGCTGCCCGTCACGGGTAGCAGCCTGAGCACCCCGATGAAGTTCGGCGGCGGTCTCGTCGGCGCCGGCGCGGTGCTCCTGCTGGTGTCGCTGGTGTGGCGCAAGCGCCACCGCTTCGGCGCGGGAACCGCCCGCTGACCTGTCGGACCTCCCCCCGGGCCTAGCCCGGCACCGCAGAACGGCTGGCGCCCGTCGGACACGTCCGACGGGCGCCAGCCCGCGTACACGCCCCGGCCCTCCCCGCGCCCCCTCCATCCTCGCGATCTTGCACTTTCTGCCCCCAGATTGCACTAATTGCCGCTTATTCAGGGGCGAGAAGTGCAAGATCGACGGCGGGAGGGGAGGGGAGGGTCGGGGCGGTTTCCGACCAAGGTTTCGTGTGGTCGCTCGTGCACCCCTTGGGGCAGGGGCCGGTCTTGTGGAGGGCTGTCCGGTGTGTCGGTCGTTGGTCTGGTGGGCGGTGGGTGTCGGTGGGGTGGGTGTCGGGTTTCGGGGTGTGACCGGGGGCATCGTGGGGGCGGAATCGTGGCCGCCCCGGGGTCGTTACACCATGCGTACGACCGAGCAAGGGCACGCCCCGCCCCTTCGGGTGGCTGGCCCGGGCCCCGGAATGATGGCGGGTCGCCGGTCGTTACACATGGTCCCGGCCGACGTGCAGGGCACCCCCCTTCGCCCCACGCGGCCGTTCTTGAACTTTGTTCATCCGAGCGCCGGACGGTGCTTGCACCCGCACAGAGCCGACCCCCTTTCGGTGTGTGGGTGCCAACCCCCGAATGGAGCGTCCCCCATGAACACGTTCATCCGTAACAGCGTTCTCGGTATCGCCGGTCTCGCGTTCGCCGGTGGTGTGGCCGCCGGCCCGATGACCGACAGCACCCCGACGGCTGTCGACACGACGCCCGTCACGGCCGTCGCGATGGCGCAGGCCGACAAGCCGGCCGGCGTGGACAAGGGCAAGCTGATCCCGCACGGTGTGCAGGGCGCCCAGTCCCGCATCGACCTGACCGACGAGCAGGTCGCCAACACCAAGGCGATCATCGCGGCGACGAAGAAGGCTGGTATGGACGAGCGGGCCGCCGTGGTCTCCATCGCGACCGCGTTGCAGGAGTCGAAGTTGGAGAACCTGGGTCACCTGGGTGACCGCAACGACCACGACTCGCAGGGCCTGTTCCAGCAGCGTCCGTCGAGTGGGTGGGGCACGGTCGAGCAGATCACCGACCCGGAGTACTCGACGACGGCGTTCCTGAAGGGTCTGAAGCAGGTCGACGGCTGGCAGGACATGCCGCTGACCGTGGCCGCGCAGACGGTGCAGGTGTCGGCGTACCCCGACCACTACGCCCAGTGGGAGCAGCAGGCCGCCGACCTCGTCACCGAGCACTGGAACAGCTGACCCTGAAGACTTTCCACCACAAGGGGGACCGCCGGCCGGCACCGAGCACATCGGTGCCGGCCAGCGGCACATCCACCACGACACACCACCACCCCACGGCCGGCACCCCACAGGGGCGCCGGCCGCCGGCATCCCCGCCACCAAATCTTGGACAGTTACCGCTCACACCCAACGACAACTGTCCAAGATCTCGGCGCGAGGAACGGCGAGCACGGCTGTCGCCAACGGCGGTGGCGCGTTTCGGAGGGAGTGCGAGAGCGGCCGGCCGACCTGTCGGTTTCAGATCAGGCCCTGTGCCAGCATCGCCTCCGCCACCCGGCAGAACCCGTCGATGTTCGCCCCGGCCATGTAGTCGCCGGGCAGCCCGTACTCCTCGGCGGTGGCCCAGCAGCGGTCGTGGATGTTCCGCATGATCGTGTGCAGCCGCTGCTCCGACTCGGCGAACGTCCAGGAGGCCCGGCTGGCGTTCTGCTGCATCTCCAGTGCGCTCACCGCGACGCCGCCGGCGTTGGCCGCCTTGCCCGGCGCGAAGCGCACCCCGGCCCGGCCGAGGATGCGCACCGCTTCCGGCGTGGTCGGCATGTTCGCGCCCTCCACCACCGCGACGCAGCCACCGGTCACGAGAGCCGCGGCCTCCGCCCCGCCGATCTCGTTCTGGGTGGCGCACGGCAGCGCCAGCTCGCAGGGCACCTCCCAGACGGTACGACCGGGGACCGCCACGGCGTGCGGCACGCGCCGGGCGTAGTCGTCGAGCCGGGCCCGGCGCTGTTCCTTCAGCTCCCGCAGCAGCTCCAGGTCGATGCCCCGCTCGTCCAGGACGTAGCCCGCCGAGTCGGAGCAGGCGACCACCCGCCCGCCGAACTGGTGCACCTTCTCGATCGCGTAGATCGCCACGTTGCCGGAGCCGGAGACCACCACCCGCTTGCCGTCGAGGCTGTCCCCGGCCCGCCGGAGCATCTCCTCAGCGAAGAAGACCGCCCCGTAGCCGGTCGCCTCGCGGCGCACCTGCGCGCCTCCGTACGCCAGGCCCTTGCCGGTGAGCACCCCCGACTCGTACCGGTTGGTGATCCGCTTGTACTGGCCGAACAGGTAGCCGATCTCCCGGCCGCCCACGCCGATGTCCCCGGCCGGCACGTCGGTCTGGGAGCCGATGTGCCGGTACAGCTCGGTCATGAAGCTCTGGCAGAACCGCATCACCTCCCGCTCCGAGCGTCCCTTCGGGTCGAAGTCGGCGCCGCCCTTGCCGCCGCCGATCGGCAGCCCGGTCAGCGCGTTCTTGAAGATCTGCTCGAAGCCGAGGAACTTCACGATCCCCAGGTATACCGACGGGTGGAAGCGCAGCCCGCCCTTGAACGGACCGAGGGCGCTGTTGAACTCCACCCGGAAACCCCGGTTGACCTGGATCCGGCCGTGGTCGTCCTCCCACGGCACCCGGAAGATGACCTGCCGTTCCGGCTCACAGATCCGCTCGATCACCTGGGCTTCGGCGTACTCCGGGTGCCGGGCCAGCGCCGGGCCGATGCTCTCCAGCACCTCGCGTACCGCCTGGTGGAACTCCGGCTCGCCCGGATTGCGGGCGATCACGCTGGCGAACACCGTCTCCATGGCCTCCGGCATGCCCACACGTCCCTTCGCTCAGCGGTCGTGACCCCCGTTGCCCGCCACCCCGGGTACCCACCAACCGTCCCGGGATACGGGGCGGACCCCCTTCCGGTTCACTGGTCGTCGAGAGCCTCGGACTGGACGCCCGCACCACGCTCGACGCCTGTGCCGGCAAGACCCGCGCCCCGGGTGGGCCCGTCGCCCGGCTGAGCGCCGCCGGGCCCCGACTCACCGGCCGTGCCGGCGGTCGCCCAGCACCAGGTCGGACAGGAGCGCCTCCGACGCGGCGGAGAAGGGCTCCCGCCGGGCGGCGACCGCCCGGCGGGTCTCCTCGGCGACCAGGTCGGCATTGATCTGCGCCGCCGCGACGGTGCCCGCCGCGGCGGCGGCACCGACCTGGGCGGCCGGATCGGTGACGTTGCCGGCGACCCACACGCCGGGCACCTCGGTGCGGCCGGTCGCGTCGGCGGGGACGTGCTCACCGACGCCCGCCGGGTGTTCCGCCGGCCGCAGCCCCAGCGACGCCAGGAACCCGGCGCGGGCCACCATCCGCGACGAGACGGCCAGCGCCTCGCGGCCGACCAGCCTGCCGTCGCTCAGCCGTACGCCGCCGAGCCGGTCGTCGACGACCTCCAGGGACGCGACCTCACCGGCCACCACGCGGATGCCCCGGGCCGCCAGTTGCTCCGCCTGCTCGGCGGTCGGCGGCAGCCGGTGCGAGAAGAACGTGACGTCGGGGCTCCACTGGCGGAACAGCAGCGCCTGGTGCACCGACAGCGGCCCGCTCGCCAGCACGCCGATCGCCCGGTCGCGCACCTCCCACCCGTGGCAGTACGGGCAGTGGATCACGTCCCGGCCCCACCGGGCTCGCAACCCCGGGACCTCGGGCAACTCGTCGACCAGCCCGGTGGCCACCAGCAGCCGGCGGGCACGGACGCCGCGGCCGTCGGTCAGCGTCACCGCGAACCCGGCGCCGTCGCGGGTCACCGCGTCGACCTCGCCGGTCACCACGTGACCGCCGTGGCCACGGACCTCCGCCCGGCCCCGCTCCAGCAGCTCGGCCGGTCGGATCCCGTCCAGGGCCAGCAGCCCGTGCACCCCTTCGGCCGGGGCGTTGCGCGGGGCACCCGCGTCGAGCACCGCCACCGAACGCCGCGCCCGGGCCAGCGTCAGCGCCCCGCTCAGTCCCGCGGCGCCCCCGCCGATCACCAGCACCTCGTAGTCGGCACCCAGTTCGTCGGTCATCGTGACCACCTCCCGCGACCACCATGCGCGCCGGTCGGCCAGAGTGGCAAAGCTTGTTGCCGGCATGGCAAACTGGCGGCATGGAGAACGGCTTCGACCAGGCACTCGGCGCGGTCGGGCCCCGGCTGCGCGCGCTACGGCGGCAGCGGGAGACCACGCTGGCCGACCTGTCGGCGGCGACCGGCATCTCGGTGAGCACCCTGTCCCGGCTGGAGTCGGGGAGCCGCCGACCGACCCTCGAACTGCTGCTCCCGCTGGCCAGGGCCCACGGCGTCACGCTCGACGAACTCGTCGACGCCCCGCCCACCGGCGACCCGCGCATCCACCTGCGCCCGGTCACCCGCCACGGCATGACCATGCTGCCGCTGACCCGCCGGCCCGGCGGCATCCAGGCGTACAAGCTCGTGATCCCGGGCGGCGGCCGTCGGGCGGAGCCCGATCCGCAGACCCACGAGGGGTACGAGTGGCTCTACGTCCTCAACGGGCGACTCCGCCTCGTCCTCGGCGACCAGGACATGGTGCTCGTGCCGGGCGAGGCGGCCGAGTTCGACACCCGCGTACCGCACTGGTTCGGGGCGGCCGGGGCCGAGCCGGTCGAGTTCCTCAGCCTGTTCGGCAGGCAGGGCGAACGCGCGCACCTGCGAGCCCGCCCCAGAAACCCGCGACCACCCGGCTGACCGCGGGACCCGGCGGTGCCAGCGGAGATCGACACCGCCGGCGGCCTCGCGGTCGACGCCGGGGGCAGCGGGGGAGCGGCCGGGCGGGGAGGATGGCGGGGTGGAACGGCTGTGGGGTGAGCAGCAGGGCGTCGTCGTACTGCCGAGTGGGGCGACGGTGCGGGGCCGGCGGATCGCCGACGCGGCGTCGCCCGCCGACTTCGCCCTGCTCCTGGCGACCGGCCCGACGCCCGACTGGCAGCACCGGCGGATCCGGTGGCCCGACTTCTGGATCCCGGTCGACCGGGCGGACGCGGTCGACGCGCTGACCGAGGCCCTGCGCCGCGCCCACGACGGCGAGCGGGTGGAGGTGGCCTGCCGGGGCGGCACCGGGCGCACGGGCACCGCGCTGGCGGCGCTGGCGATCCTGGACGGGCTGCCGGCAGGGCAGGCGGTGGACTGGGTGCGCGCCGCCTACCGGCCGAAGGCCGTGGAGACTCCCTGGCAGCGCCGCTGGCTGCGCCGCCTCAACTGACATGTCGCCGGGCCGCCGGCCCCACCCGTGCGTGGGGCCGGCGGCCGGTGGTTCAGCGGTCCACGTACTCGCGCAGGTGGCGGGCGGTCAGCGTGTCGCCGTGGGCGACCAGCTCGGCGGGGGTACCGGTGAAGACGACCCGGCCGCCGTCGTGCCCCGCCCCCGGCCCGAGATCGATCAACCAGTCGGCGTGCGCCATGACCGCCTGGTGGTGCTCGATGACGACGACCGTGTTGCCGGCGTCGACCAGCCGGTCCAGCAGGGCGAGCAGTTGGTCGACGTCGGCCAGGTGCAGCCCCGTGGTCGGCTCGTCCAGCACGTACGTGCTCCCGCTGTCGGCCATCCGGATGGCCAGCTTCAACCGCTGCCGCTCGCCTCCCGAGAGCGTGTTGAGCGGCTGGCCGAGCGTCAGGTAGCCGAGCCCGACGTCGACCAGCCGGTCGAGGATGGCCCGGGTGGCGCCGCCGGGGAAGAAGTCCCGGGCCTGGATGGCCGACATCGCGAGCACCTCGCTGATGTTCCTGCCG
This sequence comes from Micromonospora sp. NPDC047074, assembly GCF_040643815.1. Classification (NCBI taxonomy): domain Bacteria; kingdom Bacillati; phylum Actinomycetota; class Actinomycetes; order Micromonosporales; family Micromonosporaceae; genus Micromonospora; species Micromonospora sp. NPDC047074. Next base: position 166,518 of record NZ_JBEYVB010000008.1, on the reverse strand, counting down.
CGCAGCCGGTAGGTGAGCACCTCGTCGGTGAACCGCCGCCCCTCGCACCGTTCACAGACCGAGGCGACGCCGGCCATCATCGCCAGGTCGGTGTAGACCAGGCCGAGGCCCTTGCAGTTCTGGCAGGCGCCCTCGGAGTTGGCGCTGAACAGCGCCGCCTTGACGCCGTTGGCCTTCGCGAAGGCGGTGCGGATTGGGTCCAGCAGGCCGGTGTAGGTGGCCGGGTTGCTGCGCCGGGAGCCCCGGATCGGGGACTGGTCGACGACCACCACGCCGTCGCGGCGGCGCAGCGAGCCGTGGATCAGCGAGCTCTTGCCGGAACCGGCCACCCCGGTCACCACCGTCAGCACCCCGAGCGGGATGTCGACGCTGACGTCCCGCAGGTTGTGCAGGTCGGCGTTGCGGATCGGAAGGTGGCCGGTGGGCCGCCGGACGTCCTCGCGCAGGCGTACCCGGTGGTCGAGGTGGCGGCCGGTGAGGGTGTCGGAGCGGCGTAGCCCCGCGACGTCCCCGGTGAAGCAGACCCGGCCGCCGGACGTGCCCGCCCCGGGCCCGAGGTCGACCACGTGGTCGGCGATCGCGATCGTCTCGGGCTTGTGCTCGACGACCAGCACCGTGTTGCCCTTGTCGCGCAGCCGCAGCAGCAGGTCGTTCATCCGCGCGATGTCGTGCGGGTGCAGACCCACGGTCGGCTCGTCGAAGACGTACGTGACGTCGGAGAGGCTGGAGCCGAGGTGGCGGACCATCTTGACCCGCTGCGCCTCGCCGCCGGAGAGGGTGGCGGACTCGCGGTCCAGGCTGAGGTAGCCCAGGCCGATCTCGACAAGCGAGTCGAGCAGGTCACGCAGGTTCTCGACCAGCGGTGCCACGGAGACGTCGTCGATCGCACGGACGAACGCGGCCAGGTCGCTGATCTGCATCGCCGCGCACTCGGCGATGTTGCGCCCGGCGATCCGGGCGGACAGGGCCGCCTGGTTGAGCCGGGCGCCGCCGCACTCGGCACAGGTCGCGAAGGTGACCGCCCGATCGACGAACGCGCGGATGTGCGGCTGCATCGACTCGCGGTCCTTGGCCAGGATGAGCCGGCGTACCTTGACGGCCAGCCCCTCGTACGTCCAGTTGTTGCCACCCATCTTGATCTTCGTGGCCGGCTTGTGGAGGAAGTCGTGCCACTGCTCGGGCGTGTAGTCCTGAAGCTTCGTGTCCGGGTCGAACAGGCCCGACCCGACGATCGTCTGCCAGTACCACGAGTCGACGGCGAAGTTGGGCACCTTGATCGCCCCGTCGTTGAGCGAGCGCTCCACGTCGACCAGTTCGTCGACGTCGAGGTCGGAGACCCGGCCGAGCCCCTCGCAGGTCGGGCACATGCCCTCGGCCAGGTTGAAGCTGAACGCGCCGGCCCCACCGATGTGCGGGGTGCCGAGGCGGCTGAAGACGATCCGCAACATCGCGTACGCGTCGGTCGCGGTGCCGACCGTGGAGCGCGAGTTCGCGCCCATCCGCTCCTGGTCGACGACGATGGCCGCGCTCACGTTACGCAGGGAGTCGACGTCGGGCCGGCTGAGGCTCGGCATGAACGACTGGAGGAAGGCGCTGTAGGTCTCGTTGATCAGACGCTGTGACTCGGCGGCGATCGTGCCGAAGACCAGGGACGACTTCCCGGACCCGGAGACGCCGGTGAAGACGGTCAGCCGGCGCTTGGGAATGTCGACCGAGACGGCGGCGAGATTGTTCTCCCGGGCTCCGCGTACCTCGATCATGTCGTGACTGTCGGCGGCGGACCGTGCTGGCTGTTGCATGAGGACCCTTCGCGAGAGCGTGGGCGGCGTCCCGCCCGAATGGCGTCTACGGAGGCCAGGCCGCCTTCAATCATCTCATTCACGTCCCCGTAGAGGGTTTTGCGTCATTCTCCGACCCCGATCGTTCCGCCTGCCCGGAAAAGTCTCAAACCACGTGGAAGGCGATAGGGTGGCCCGGTGGTGGATCTGGGGCGGCGTGCCGGGCGATGGCGGGCGGTGGACGTCGCGGCGACCGCCGGGATCTCCGTGCAGCAGGTGCGCAACTACGTCGATCTCGGCGTGCTGCCACCTGTCGAACGCACCCCCGCCGGCTACCGCGTCTTCACCGACACGCACGTGCGGGCCCTGGCCGTGACCCGGCGGATGGCCGAGGGGCATGGCTGGGCGCGTACCCGGGAGGTCATGGCCGCGGTGCACCGGGGCGACCTGGCGGCGGCGCTGGCGGCCCTCGACGCCGGCCACGCCGAGCTGGACCGCGAGCGGGCCGACATCCGGCGGGTGCTCGGCGCGTTCGAGACGGTGGTGACCGGCCCGGCCGCCGTCCTGCCGGCGCGGCGGCGCGGAGTGCGCATCGGCGAGGTCGCCGACCTGGTGGGCGTCCGCACCTCGCAGCTACGGCTGTGGGAGCAGCGCGGCCTGCTCCGGACGGTCCGCGAGCGCGGCACCGGCTACCGGCTGTACGACGCGGCCGAGCTGCGCGCCGCGCAGGTCGTCGCGTTGCTGCGGCGCGGGGCGTACCCGTTCGACATCATCGCTGCCGTGCTGGCCGAGATGCGCACCACCGGCAGCGCCGAGCGGGTCCGGGCGGAGCTGGCCCGGCGGGAGCAGGAGCTGCACCGGCGCAGCCTGCGCCGGCTGCGCGCCTCGGCGGCGCTGCACGACTACCTGCGGCACCGCGACCCGGCGCTGCCGGAATGACTCAGCGCAGCACCAGCAGGTCGAGGTGGTCGACGACGGGGCCCGTCGCCGTGCCGGCCGCGGCCCGGAGCCGGGCCAGCCCCGCGGCGTACTCCTCGTCGGTGATCAATTGGAGCAGGGTGTGGGCCCGCCGGTCGAGGTGCGCGGCGGCCTCGGCCAGCGACGCCGCCGTGGTCTGCGCGACCGGCTCGACGGTGCTCACGGTGAACCCGGCCGTGGCGAACACCGCGCGTACCCGGGCCAGGTCCGGGTACGTATCGAGTACCCGTACCGCCTCCGGGAACCAGCGGAACAGCGTGATCCGCTGGTGCCGGCCGGGAAACGGCGAGCGGATCAGCACGGGCGCGCCCGGGCGGAGCACCCGGCGCAGCTCCCGCGCCGCCGCGTCGAGGTCGCCGATGTGGTGGATCATCGTGGACAGCCACGCCGCGTCCATGCAGGAGTCGCGCAGCGGCAGCGCGACGGCGTCGCCGGCGAGCAGCGGCCGGTGGCCGGCGCGGGAGCGCATCGCGTCGGCCGGCTCCACTCCCACGACCCGGGCGCCGAACCAGTCCGTGAAGGCCGCGGCCCATGCTCCGGTGCCCGCGCCGAGGTCGAGCACCGTGCTGCCGGTACGCGGACGCAGGTGCTGCTGCACCGCGTGCCGCCACCGTTGCAGGCCGTCGCGCGGCAGCTCCCGGCTGCGGGCGAAGGCCGCCGAGTCGGCGTCGTCGTAGGAGATCAGAGCCACGGCCACCACCTCGCCCACCGTCGCCGGGAGATCCGGGCGATCGTCACCGGAGTTGTAGTCGGTGGGTGACACCGTGGGCAACAGCTTGTGAGCCAACCGACTGGACGTGGATCGATGCCCGGTGCCGGTGGGTCACCAGTCGCCGTCGTCGTCGTGCCTCGACAGGTACGGCAGGCGGCCGTGCCCGGCCCACCACCGGGCCGCCGCGTGGGCCCCGTCGGCCACCATCGCCGGGAACTCCTCGGGCACCCGCCAGCCGAACGGGAACGAGTGCTCCTGCACCTGCTCGGCCATGAACTCCACCATCGCCCGGTCGTCGGCCGGCTCGGCCCGGACCCGGGTCGAGCCGCGCTCCGTCGAGGTGACGACCCACCCGCCGTCGGTCCGTCGCTCGGCGGCGAACCTCGGGTCGTGCTCCCAGGCGAACCGGTCCTCACCCAGCTCCACGCCGTCGAAGCGGGCACCCCAGACGCGGGTGTCGCGCAGCAGCCGGGCCACGCCGACGGGCTCCCAGTCGACGCCGAAGCGGCTGACGAGCGCCACCCGGAGGACCGTCCGGCACGGATAGGGACGCTCGCACTCGGCGCAGGGCGTACCGGCGCCGGCGCGGGGTTCGTGCGGCGCGAGCACCTGGCCGAGCAGGAGCTGGTGTACGCCGACCGGCTCGCCGGGCCGCTTGAGCTGCGCCAGGTGCCACAGCAGGAGGAGGTGGAAGCGGCGCGCGTCGTCAGGACCGGCGAAGGGAGGTACGGGGATGCCCGGCATGGCGACGACCATGCCACACGCTGTGGAGGTGATCCAGAAGAGTTCCGGCGTGCGGGTCGGTGGTCACGATCGCGGCCGTCCTGCTCACGGCCATGGTCATGGTCGTGGCGTGAGCGTGAGCAGGACGGCGGCGTCCGTGACGGCGTGCAGCGCGTGCCGAGACTGCGGGATCACCACCAGGTCGCCGGCGTGCCCCTCCCAGGACTCGTCACCGGCCATTAGCCGCACCTGCCCCACGAGCACCTGCAGCGTCGCCTCGCCCGGGTTGTCGTGCTCGTCGAGGGAACGGCCGCCCCGGAGGGCGAGCAGGGTCTGCCGCAGCCGGCGGTCCCGGCCGCTGTGCAGGGACCGGGCGCCGCGACCGCTGTCCGCCTTCCGCGCGGTGGCGAGCAGGTCGTCGGCGAGGCGGGTCAGCGAGATGGCTTGCATGGTCGTCCCTCCGGAAAATCGGAACATCGGCTACCGCTTTCAGCCCCAGTCTCCGCCCCCGGGCACCCCTGCTGGCAGGGTCGATGGTCCCGGCCGACGGGCGGCGCCTGGCCTCTCGCGCGGGGCCGACCCCGACCGTCCGCCATGATCACGCCACGTCATGGAAGTCGTCCCCTCGGCGAGCGCACGAGGCCACACTTTCCCGGAAGTAGTCCGAACCTCGCATCGGGGTGCGGGTGTGGGCTCCCACTGCCGGTGGCCGGGGAGCAGAGTAGCCGTGCTCGCACAACGGAGCCCACGACTAGGGTGCGGGGCATGAAGGTTCGGCTGCTGGCGGCGACGGCGACCGCAGTTCTCCTGGGCGCCACTGCGCCTTTCCCCGCGGCGGCCGGTCCCACCAGCCGCGCCGCCTCGCTGACGCCCGCGGCCGGTGCCGTTCCGTCCATGTCCAGTGCCGTTCCGTCCGCGTCCGGTGCCGTTCCGTCCGCGTCCGGTGCCGTTCCGTCCGCGGCCGGTGCTGCTCCGGCGGTGCCCTGCCCCAAGGCGCCCGCGCCCGTCGTGTCCCGCCCGCCGCGCCCGTCGCCACCGCCGGGCGTACCGCAGGACCGGGCCGTGGGCGGGCCGGAGCTGGCCACCGCCGGCCTGGTCGTCCCCGCGGGGGTCGCCCGACCGCCGGCGGTCACCGCGACCTCGTGGTTGGTCGCCGACCTGGACAGCGGCCAGGTGCTGGGCGGCTGCGGCCCGCACGAGTACGGCACGCCGGCCAGCGTGCAGAAGCTGCTGCTGGCGGCCACCATGCTGCCCCGACTCGACCCGAAGCAGGTCGTCACCGTCACCGCGGGAGACATGGACATCGAACCGGGCTCCTCGGCCGTCGGCCTGGTGCGTGGTGGCCGCTACCGGATCGAGACCATCTGGCTCGGGCTGCTGCTCCAGTCCGGCAACGAGGCGGCCAACGCGCTGGCCCGGCTCGGCGGCGGACCGGCCGGGATGGCCGGTGGCGTGCGGGCGATGAACGAGGAGGCGCACCGCCTCGGCGCCCTCCAGACACACGCGGTGACCCCGTCCGGCCTCGACGGGCGGGGCCAGTTCACCAGCGCGTACGACCTGGCGTTGATCGCCCGGGCCTGCTTCGCCGACCCGACCTTCCGGCGGTACGCGCTCACCGAGACGCACCGTATCCCCGCCCAGCCGGCGCTTCGGACCAAGGGTTTCGAGATCCAGAACGAGAACCAGCTCGTCTACCGGTACCCCGGGGCGCTCGGCGGCAAGACGGGCTTCACGGACCTCGCCCGGCACACCTACGTCGGAGCTGCCCAGCGGGGCGGACGGCGTCTCGTGGTCACGTTGCTCGGCGCCGAGCCGCGGCCCGCGCGCGGCTGGGAGCAGGGCGCGGCCCTGCTCGACTGGGGCTTCTCGCTGCCCAGGGGTGCCGCCGTCGGCCGACTGGTCGAGCCGGGGGAGTTGAACGCCTCGGCGGCCGCCACACCGCCGGCCCCCGCGGCCACCAGCACCCCGCGTCCGGCTGCGGCCAGCGGCCCGATCGAGGACGGGCTGGCGGGCCGCTGGCCCACGGCCGCACTCGCGGCGGCGGTGGCGGCGCTACTGGCGGCAGGGCTGCTGCTCCGCCGCCGGCGAACGACCCGCCGCCGAAGCTGAACCGCAGCGCACGACGCACCGGGGCGTAAGGAAGGGCCCTTCCTTACCGGGTGGATCGACAACGGGCGGCGAGATCCATAGACTCCGGTCTTTCTGGTGCCACGAGTTCCGGGAGGATCCCCGTGTCGAGCGAACCCCGCCCGCACCCCGTTCCGACGTCGATCGAGGCATGCCGTCGACCGGCCCGTACGCTGCGCCGCCTCGCCGGGGTAGCGCTGGTGGCGGGCACGCTGGTCACCGGTGCCGGCGCCGCCGCGGTCGCCGCGCCCCCGGTGGGCGCCTCCGCCGACGACAGCCGGGTCACGCCCGGCCCGTGCGCCTACACGGCGACGCCCGAGGATCCGGCCGCCCGGCCGGTCCCGCTGCCGCCCGACCCACGCCGCACCCCCGACCGGGGCACGGTGCGCGTGACGCTGCGGACCAACCAGGGGCCGATCGGGCTGACCCTCGACCGGGAGGCGGCCCCCTGCACCGTGCAGAGCTTCCTGCACCTGACGCGGCACCGCTTCTACGACCGGACGTCCTGCCATCGGCTCACCGCGTATCCGACACTGAAGGTGCTCCAGTGCGGCGACCCGTCCGGCACCGGCTCCGGCGGCCCCGGCTACCGGTACGCCGACGAGCTGCCCACCGACCTGCCGCCCGCGCCCACCGACCCGACCGGCGTGCGCCGGCTCTACGCCCGGGGCACACTCGCCATGGCCAATGCCGGCCCGGACACCAACGGCAGCCAGTTCTTCCTGGTCCAGTCGGATTCGGCGTTGCGCCCCAACTACACGGTCTTCGGCTCGATCGACGCCGCCGGCCTGGCCACCCTCGACCGGATCGCCGCGGGTGGCATCGCCCCCACGGCCGAGGACCCGGCGCCGGTCGACGGCGCGCCCGCCCTGCCGGTGGACATCCGGCGGGCGGCCCAGCACCACCACCGCTGAGCCTGCGCCGGATCGCCCCCGCCGCCCTCGGACCGTCCCGGTCGTTCCGGGGGCGGCCGAGCGGATCGCGGGGCCGACGGCCACGCCCGGGCGACCAGAGCGGACCGGGCCCGGCCGCCCGGCCCCGCGATCTTGCACTTGCTGCCCGAACAAAGCCGACATATAGGCGTGAATAGGGGGCGGAAAGTGCAAGATCGCGGAGGAGGGGTGAGAGAGGTGGCGCCGAAAGGGGCCGCGGGCCCACCCGGCCCCGCGATCTTGCGCTTTGTGTCCGGGCGAAGCCGGCAGCTGCGTGTAAATGGGGGGCGCGAAGTGCAAGATCACGAGTGTCGGGAACTCGTCGGCCCTCGGCCTGGTGCTCCTGCCCGGCGGCGGTGCCGACGCCGGGATTTCCGGAACTTCCGGAACCCGATCGGGAGCGCCGGGCGCCGGCCGTCACGGCCGGCGCGGCGCCGCCGTGCTGTCCCGGACGACCAGGTTGGTGGCGAGTTCCACCCGGGGGGAGTCGATGCCCTCGCCTTGGGCCAGCCGCAGCACGGTCCGGGCGGCCAGCCGGCCCATCTCCACCAGCGGCTGCCGGACGGTGGTCAGCGGCGGTGACGCCCAGCGGGCCTCGGGCAGGTCGTCGAAGCCCACGACGCTGACGTCGTCGGGGATCCGCAGCCCGCGGCGGCGGACGGCCTCGTAGACGCCGAAGGCCATCTGGTCGCTGGCGGCGAAGACGGCCGTCGGCGGTTCGTCGAGGTCGAGCAGGGCGGTGCCGGCGGCGAAGCCCGAGGCGTGGTAGAAGTCGCCCGGCTGCACGAGCCGGTCGTCCACCGGCACCCCGGCGGCCTCCAGCCCGGCCCGGTGGCCGTCGAGGCGCGCCCGGCTGCACAGCAGGTGCGTGGGCCCGGCGACGAAGCCGATCCGTCGGTGCCCGAGCGACAGCAGGTGCTCGGTCGCGGCGAGCCCGCCCGCCCAGTTGGTGGCCCCGACGGTCGGCACGTCGGTGGCGGGCACGCCGGCCGGGTCGACGACCACCACCGGCACGTTGAGGCGGCGCAGCTGCGCGTGCAGCGGCGGGCTCAGGTGCGAGGTCACGAAGATGACGCCGTCGGTGGCTCGGGCCCGCAGGTTCTGCAACCACTGCCGTACGGCGGTCGACTGCCGGTGTATCGCGGATACCACCGTGCCGACCCCCGCGGTGTGCCCGACATCCTCGACCCCTCGGATGATCTCCACCGCCCAGGGGCTGTCCAGGTCGTTGAAGACCAGGTCGACCAGGCCGGCGCGGTTCACCGTGCGGCTGCCGCGGCGCTGGTAGCCGTGCTGGCGCAGCAGCTCCTCCACCCGCTCGCGGGTGTCGGGGGCCACGTCCGAACGCCCGTTGAGCACCCGTGACACGGTCGGCACCGAGACCCCGGCCTCCCGCGCGATAGCGGTGATGGTGATCCTGCGCCCGTCGTCGCCGTCCACCCGCGTCTCCTTCACCGGTCGGAAGGCCGACCGTACCCGTCACCACCGAAAAACGTCCGGAACGGCGGGGCCGCTCCACCGGCTCATCTTGCCCCACGATCGGGGGTTGACGACACGGCAGGTCGGTTCTAGCGTTCGGACAAGTTACGGAATTATTCCGGAAACTTGTCGGACGCCTTTCGGTCGTCGCGTGCAGGCGGCGACGTCCCCCACCACACCCCCACCACGAGAGGTCGATCATGACTGTACGCACGCGGCTCGCCCGGGCCGTCGCGCTCGGCGCCGCCCTCGCGCTGGCGCTGCCACTGGCCGCCTGCGGCGACGACCCGGCCGCCGGTCCGGACGAGATCCGCATCCTGGTGTACGGCGACGCCACCAACAAGGTCGAGACGCGGCTCGTCGAGACGTTCAACAAGACGTCGAAGGTCAAGGCGGTACTGGACACCATCCCCGGCGCCGAGTACCAGACCAAGCTCCAGACCATCATCAACACCAACCAGGCGCCGGACGTCTTCTTCAACTGGGGCGGCGGCAGCATCGCCCCGTTCGTCAAGGCCGACCTGCTGCTGCCGCTGGACGACATGATCGCCAAGGACCCGGGGTTGAAGGACAACTTCCTGCCCTCGGTCTTCAACACCGCCACCGTCGACGGCAAGGCGTACGGGGTGCCGATGCGCGGCACCCAGCCGGTCCTGCTGTTCCACAACAAGAAGGTCCTCGCCGACGCCGGTATCACGCCGCCGAAGACGTGGGACGACCTGCTGGCCGCCGTGAACACCCTGAAGGCCAAGGGGATCACGCCGATCGCCCTCGGCGGCGGCGACCAGTGGCCGACCCAGATGTGGTACCAGTACCTCTACGACCGGGTGGCCGGTCCCGAGCTGTTCGCCAAGGCGCTCGGCGGCGACAAGAGCGCCTGGGAGAGCCCGGAGAGCCGCCGCGCCCTCCAGTTGCTGCGCCAGCTGACCGACGCGAAGGCGTTCGGCACCAACTTCGACTCGGTCAAGTTCACCGACGGCGGCTCGCCCGCCCTGCTGGCCAGCGGCAAGGCCGGCTTCGAGCTGATGGGCTCCTGGAACTACTCCACCCACAACGACGGCAACCCGACGTTCGCCGCCAACGACCTCGGCTGGTCCGCGTTCCCGAGCGTGCCGGACGGCAAGGGCGACCCGCGCAACGTGGTGGGCAACACCAACAACTTCTACTCGGTGCTGAAGAAGACCCGGCACCCGGAGGCGGTCGCGGAGTTCCTCAAGCTGCAGTACTCCGACGACTTCGTCAAGGCGCAGCTGGAGATCGGCAACCTGCCCACCACCACCAACACCGAGAAGTTCCTCGACACCGCCGCCAACCCGGGCTACCTGAAGTTCCAGTACAACCTGGTCAAGGAGGCCCCGTCGTTCCAGCTCTCCTGGGACCAGGCGTACCCGCCGGCGGCGACCACGACCATCCACCAGGCGGTGCAGCAGTACTGCAACGGCCGGACGGACGCCGACGGCTTCATCAAGGCCATGCAGTCCCTCCAGGCGGGCTGACCGCAACCATGTCCACCACCCTCGCCGCCCCCGCCGTGCCGCAGCAGCGGCGGCGGGCCGGACGACGCCCGGGCGGCCCCACGGTCAGCCGCCCGGGCTTCGCCTGGGCCCTACCCGCGACCCTGTTCTTCGGCCTCTTCGCGATCGTCCCGCTGGTCCTGGTGGTCGTGCTCAGCTTCACCAGCTGGGCCGGGCTCGGCGATCCGGAGTTCGTCGGGCTGGCCAACTGGCAGCGGCTCGCCCGCGACCCCGTCATGCTCAACAGCCTGTGGCTGAGCGTCCTGCTCACCGCCCTCGGTGTGCTGGTGCAGACCCCGCTGAGCCTGCTGATCGGGGTGTGGGCGGCCGGGCACCAGCGCAACCGCGCGGTGCTGTCCGCGATCTTCTTCCTGCCGCTGCTGCTGTCGGCGACCGCCGTCTCGGTGCTGTGGCGGGCGCTGCTCGACCCGAACTTCGGGGTGCCCGGGCAGGCCGGCTGGCTCTTCGGCGACGGCAACCTCTTCGGCACCCGGACGGGCGCGATCGGGGTGCTGGTCTTCGTCAGCAGTTGGCAGTTCATTCCGTTCCACGCGCTGATCTACCAGGGCGCGGCCCGCGCCGTGCCGGCGGTGCTCTACCAGGCCGCCGAGGTCGACGGGGCCGGCCGGTGGGGGCAGTTCCGGCACGTCACCCTGCCGCAGCTGCGCAACGCCATGATCACCTCGGTCGTCCTCATGGTCGTCGGCGGGCTGACCATGTTCGACACCGTCCTGATCCTCACCCAGGGCGGCCCGGGCACCGACACCACCATCACCGCCTACTACATGTACGAGCAGGCGTTCCGCAGCTTCGACTTCGGCGCCGGGGCGGCCATCGCCCTGCTCCTCGTCGTCGTCGCCACGGTCATCTCGCTGATCGTGGTCCGGGCCTCCGGCTACGACAAGATGCGCAGCACGATGGAGGGCCTGTGACGCGCCGCCGCCCGAACTGGATCGCCGGGATCGGCGCGATGCTCTGGTTGCTGCTGGTGGGCCTGCCGATCTACGTCATGCTGGCGATCACCGTGCAGACCCGCGAGGGGTACGGCGCCAACGGCCCGATCGCCCCGCCCGACACCTTCACCCTGGACAACTACACCGGCGCCTTCGACGAGGGCTTCGGCCGGTACTTCCTCAACACCCTGGCGGTGACCGCGAGCGTGGTGGCCATCGTGCTGCTGCTCGTGCCGCCGCTGGCGTACGCCATCGTGCGCAGCCGCAGCCGGCTCACCTCGCAGGTGTTCCGGCTGTTCCTGCTGGGCCTGGCGATCCCGGCGCAGGCGGTCATCGTGCCGATCTTCTACCTGATCAGCGAGGCCGGGCTCTACGACAACCTGGTCGGCGTCATCCTGCCCACCGCGGCGTTCTCGCTGCCGGTGTGCGCGCTCATCCTCAGTGGCGTCATGCGGGACATCACACCCGACCTGTACGAGGCGATGGCCATCGACGGCGCCACCCCGGCCCGGGTCTTCCTCCAACTGGTGCTGCCGCTGTCGCGCGGCGGGATCGCCACGATCGCGGTCTTCTCCGCGTTGCAGGCGTGGAACGGCTTCCTGTTCCCGCTGATCCTCACCCAGTCCGACTCCACCAAGGTGATCACCCTCGGCCTCTACAACTTCCAGACCCAGTACGGGATCAACCTTCCCGGTCTGCTGGCCGCGGTCGTGCTGTCGATGGTGCCCGTCCTGCTCGTCTATCTGTTCGCCCGGCGGGCCCTGGTACAGGGGCTGATGGGCGTCGGAGGAAAGTGACCGACAACGTGACCCTCGACATCGGAACCGACGCCGCGATCTGGACGGACCCGACCCTCGACGTGGCGACCCGGGTGGACGCCCTGGTCGCCGCGATGACCCTGCCCGAGAAGGTGGCGCAGCTCTACGGCGTCTGGGTCGGCGCCGCCGCCGACGGGGGCCAGGTCGCGCCGTACCAGCACGAGATGGAGGAGCCGGTCGACCTGGACGCCCTGCTGGGCACCGGGCTCGGCCAGCTCACCCGCCCGTTCGGCACCGCCCCGGTCGACCCCGCGCTCGGCGCGCTGTCGCTGCTGCGGACCCAGCAGCGGATCGCCGCCGCGAACCGGTTCGGCATCCCGGCGATGGCGCACGAGGAGTGCCTGGCCGGCTTCGCGGCCTGGGGCGCCACCGCGTACCCGGTGCCGCTGTCCTGGGGTGCCACCTTCGATCCGGACCTGATCGAGCGGATGGCCGCCACCATCGGCGCCGACCTGCGCCGCGTCGGCGTGCACCAGGGGCTGGCCCCGGTGCTCGACGTGGTGCGCGACGCCCGCTGGGGGCGGGTGGAGGAGACGATCGGCGAGGACCCCTACCTCGTCGGCACCATCGCCACGGCGTACGTGCGGGGCCTGGAGTCCGCCGGGGTGGTGGCCACCCTGAAGCACTTCGTCGGCTACTCCGCCTCCCGGGGCGGCCGCAACCAGGCCCCCGTGCCGATGGGCCCCCGCGAGCGGGCGGACGTGATGCTGCCGCCGTTCGAGATGGCGATCCGCGACGGCGGCGCCCGGTCGGTGATGCACGCCTACACCGACACCGACGGGGTGCCGTCGGCGGCCGACGAGCAGTTGCTGACGGGCCTGCTCCGCGACGCCTGGGGCTTCGCCGGCACCGTGGTGGCCGACTACTTCGGCATCGCCTTCCTGCACACCCTGCACGGGGTCGCCGGCGGCTGGGCCGAGGCCGCCTCGGCGGCCCTCGCCGCCGGCGTGGACGTCGAGCTGCCGACGGTCAAGACGTTCGGCGAGCCGCTGCGCGAGGCGCTCGCAGCCGGCACGGTGCCGGAGGCGCTCGTCGACCGGGCGGTCCGCCGGGTGCTGACGCAGAAGGCGCAGCTCGGCCTCCTCGACGCCGACTGGAGCCCGGTGCCTGCCGCGCTGGCCGGGGCCGACCTGTCCGACCCGGACGCGGTACGCGGCACGGTCGACCTGGACCCGCCGGCCAACCGGGCGCTGGCCCGCGAGGTCGCCGAGCGGTCCGTGGTGCTGCTCGCCAACGACGGCGTCCTGCCGCTGCGCCGGCCGGCCCGGATCGCGCTGGTCGGCCCGCAGGCGGAGAGCCCCACGGCGGTGCTCGGCTGCTACTCGTTCCCCGCCCACGTCGGCCCCCGGTATCCCGAGGTGCCGGTCGGCATCGAGCTGCCCACCCTGGCGGCGGCGCTGCGCGCCGAGTTCCCCGACAGCGTCGTGGTCACCGTGGCCGGCGTCTCTGTCGACGGCGACGACACCGGCGGGGTGTCCGCGGCGGTCGAGGCGGCACGGGGCGCGGACGTGGTGGTCGCCGCCCTCGGTGACCGGGCGGGGCTGTTCGGCCGGGGCACCAGCGGCGAGGGCTGCGACGCCGAGTCGCTGACCCTGCCGGGGGCGCAGCAGCACCTGCTCGACGCGCTGCTGGACACGGGCACGCCGGTGGTGGTGACCCTGCTCGCCGGGCGCCCGTACGCGCTGGGCCGGGCGGTGCCCGAGGCGGCGGCGATCGTGCAGTCGTTCTTTCCCGGGGAGGAGGGCACCCCGGCCATCGCCGGTGTGCTCAGCGGCCGGGTCGAGCCGCAGGGGCGGCTGCCGGTCAGCGTGCCCAGGCGGCCGGGCGGTCAGCCGAGCACCTACCTGTCGGCGCGCCTCGGGCAGGCCAGTGACGTCTCCAACGTCGATCCGACCCCGGCGTACGGCTTCGGGCACGGCCTCGGCTACACCACGTTCGACTGGTCCGACCTGGTGGTCGACGAGCGGACGGCGGCCACCGACGGTGAGTTCCGGCTGCACTTCACGCTGCGCAACACCGGCTCCCGGTGGGGCGGCGAGGTGGTGCAGGTCTACGCCCACGACCCGGTGGCCTCGGTGGTCCAGCCGGTGCAGCGGCTGATCGGCTACCTGCGGGTGCCGCTGGAGGCGGGCGCGGCCTGCCGGATCGACCTGGCCGTGCCGGGCGACCTGTTCGCGTTCACCGGCCGCGACGGGCGACGGGTCGTCGAGCCGGGTGAGCTGGAGCTGCGACTGGCCGCGTCCAGCACCGACCACCGGCTCGTGGCGGCGGTCGCGCTGCGCGGTCCCGCCCGGCACGTCGACCACACCCGGCGGCTGCGCCCCCGGTTCGCCGTCACCCCGCCGGCCGGGTGAGCGATCGGGCGCCCGACGGCCCGTAGCCTGATAGACAGGGGTGTGCACAGGCCAGCCCGGAGCCGCCGGCGAGCCCCGTGGCGGGTCGGGGCCCGGGCCGTCGCGGCGGCCGTCGTGGTCGCGGCGCTGGCGCCCGGCTGCGCCCGGCCCGGGCCGGCGCCGGAGCCGTCGCCGCCGCGGTCGGCCCCGCCGGCGACGTCCGGGCCGGGCTTCGTCGTCCTGACCGACGTCGACCCGCGCATCCGCACCGACATCCGGTACGCCACCGCGCACAACTTCGTCGGCCGGCCGGTCGCCGGCTATCCCGAACCGCTCTGCCTGCTCACCCGCCGGGCCGCCGAGGCGCTGCGCCGGGTGCAGGACGCCGCCCTGACCCGGGGGCGCAGCCTGAAGGTGTACGACTGCTACCGCCCACAACGGGCCGCCGACGACTTCGTGAGCTGGGCGGGACAGCCCGGGGAGCAGCGGATGAAGGCCGAGTTCTATCCCCGGGTGGCGAAGTCCGAGCTGTTCGACCAGGGGTACGTCGGGGCGCCCACCGCGCACAGCCGGGGCAGCACGCTCGACCTGACCCTGGTCGACGTGCCGACCCCGACGCAGCCCCCGTACGCTCCGGGTCAGCCGCTGGTCTCCTGCACCGCCCCCCACGGCCAGCGGTTCGCCGACAACGGCGTGGACATGGGCACCGGCTTCGACTGCTTCGACCCGCTCGCGCACACCGACTCACCTCGGGTCACGGGGGTGCCTCGGGACAACCGGCGGCTGCTGCGGCAGTTGATGACCGACGGCGGCTTCGTCAACTACGACCGCGAGTGGTGGCACTACCGCTTCCGCGACGAGCCCTGGCCGGACACGTACTTCGACCTGCCGGTGGCCCGCTCCTCGGCCGAGCCGGGCTAGCGGCCCCGATCCGGCGGGCGCCGCGGGCCGGTCAGCGGTCGGTGCGCAGCGGCAGCCAGGCCAGCACGTCCTGGATCTTCGCGTCCCAGTACGCCCAGTCGTGCGTGCCGGGGGAGAAGTCCACGGTGACCGGGACGCCCCGCTCGCGGGCCGCCGCCACGAAGGTCAGGTTGTCGTCGTACAGGAAGTCCTCGGTGCCGCAGGCGACGTAGAGCGCGGGCCGGCCGGCGCCGGGCTCCCGGTCGAGCAGGGCGACCGTGTCGTCGTCGGTGCCGGTCACCGTGCGCTCGCCGAAGACGGTGTGCCAGACGCCCGGGTCGAGGGGCGCGGTCGGGTGGTGCCGGCGGGTGGTCACGTCGAGCGCGCCGGACAGGCTCGCGGCCGCCGCGAACCGGTCCGGGTCGCGCAGCGCCCACTTCACCGCGCCGTAGCCGCCCATCGACAGCCCGGCGACGAAGGTGTCCTCCCGCCGGTCGGAGAGCCGGAAGAACTCGTGGCACACCCGGGGCAACTCGGTGCTGAGGAACGTCCAGTACCGGTTGCCGTGCTCCTCGTCGGTGTAGAAGCTGCGCCCGGCCTGGGGCATCACCACGGCGAGGCCCAGTGGTGCCACGTACCGCTCGATCGACGTGCGGCGCAGCCAGATCGTGTCGTCGTCGCTGAGCCCGTGCAACAGGTAGAGCACGGGCGGGTCGCCGGCCGGGGCGCTGCCGGTCATGCCGATCTGCGACGAGGTCCGCTGCGGCAGGATCACCGTCATCGACGTGCTCATGCCGAGGGTCTCGGAGAAGAAGTCACAGCGCATCAGGGCCACGGCCGTCGACCGTAGCCCATTCGCGCGCGGTCGCCGGCCCCGGCCGGGGAAGCGCCGCGGCGGGCGGCCGGTGCCGGTCGCTCAGCCGGCCGGCTGGATCGTGGCCCCCAGCCGGGCGTCGAGCGCGTCGAGGTCGGGAACGAACCACACGTGGTCGGACCGGTTCGACTCGTGCACGAGGGCGCGCAGGGCCGAGCTGGTCTCGACGTGCCAAGAGATGTCGCCGACGACGACCAGCCGCCGCCGGTAGTTGACGAACTTCTGCATGATCTCGCCGGCGAAGCGGGTGCCGAGGGAGAAGAAGGACGGGTCGAGCCGGCTCGCGGGCACCGCCACCACCGTCGCGCCTAGGAAGGCCGCGCCGATGAGGTCCAGCGCGTCCTGCGCGGTGACCACCGGCGGGCCGGCCGGATCGCACACCAGCACCGGTACCCCGGCCCGCTCCTCGATCACGTCAGGCACCGTCGACCTCCCCGGTGAGCAGGCCGTTGTCGGCGCCGAGCACGGCGTCGAGCAGGTGCAGCAGCTCGGCGGTGGCCGAGGCCCCGCCGAGTATCACGATCTTCATGCGGTTTCGCTCCTCGTCGTGGACGGTCTGGACGCGCAGTGGCTGCACGGGATGGTGGGACGTGTTCGCCGCGGTCAGGACGAGCGTGCCCAGCCGGTCGGCGGAGGGCCGGTCGACGCCGTCGATCTGCACGATGCTCGACACCTCCGCCACCACGCCCCCGGCGGGCCGGGCCGGCCGGGGGCGGCCGGTCAGCGCGTCGAGGTCGGCGCGGGCGATCCGGTACTGCTTGCCGATCCGCACGGCCGGGAGCCGGCCGCTGCGGATGTAGCCACGCACAGTGCGCACGTGCAGGCCCAGCCGCTCCGCCACCTGCTCGACTGAGAACATCTCATCACTCATCGCTCCCCAACATACCCCGTTGAGGGAGTGATAGGGAATCTTGCTGCCTCATGCGTCCGCCCGGTGGGCGCGCCGAAAACTCCCTTGCGGCCACCTGCCCGTCCCGCCTACCGTCATCGGCGCAAGGTCAACCGATCGACCGCAGGGGAGTACGCCGTGTCGCAGCGCGCCCGCACCGACGCCACGTGGCTATCGCCGCGCGGCGGTGCCTCGTTGCCCACGGGCGGGAAATCCACAGGTCGTTGTCGCCCCGAGCAGGGCCGGCAGCCGGGGTGGTGGCGCGACTAGCGCCAGCGCGTACGCGCAGCCGCCCATCCCGTCGGGACCGGGCGGCTTTTTCGTCCACCCGGACCGACGTCCACCTCCACCCGTCACCGACCACGGCGATGATCGCCGGGGCGAAATCCCGGCCGGACGCCTCTCCGCCGGGTTCGATTCCCGGGCGGCCGTCGACCCTTCCGGCCGCGCCGACCCGGTGACGACCAGCCGACGACACGAGGAGACGACGATGAGTTTCACCCCGCTCGCGGGCACCCGCGCGCCGGTACGGGTCTGGACCGACCCGTACGACATCGAGCCGCAGGCCGCCCAGCAGCTGCGCAACATCGGCGCGCTGCCCTGGGTGGAGGGCGTCGCGGTCATGCCGGACGTCCACTTCGGCAAGGGCGCCACGGTCGGTTCGGTCATCGCGATGCGGCAGGCCGTCTCCCCGGCCGCTGTCGGCGTCGACATCGGCTGCGGCATGTCCGCGGTCCGCACCTCGCTGACCGCCGCCGACCTGCCGGACGACCTCGCCGGGGTGCGCTCGGCGATCGAGGCCACGATCCCGGTCGGGTTCGCGCAGCGGGAGAAGCCGGTCGACCCGCGCCGGATCCGGGGGCTGGAGCAGGGCGGCTGGGACGACTTCTGGCGCCGGTTCGGCGACCTCGACCGGCGGGTGGCGCAGCTGGAGACCCGGGCCCAGCGGCAGCTGGGCACGCTGGGCGGCGGCAACCACTTCATCGAGGTCTGCCTGGAGCAGGGCGGCACCGACGAGGGACGGGTGTGGCTGATGCTGCACTCCGGCTCGCGCAACATCGGCAAGGAGCTGGCGGAGCGGCACATCGCGATCGCCCGGCGGCTGCCGCACAACACCGACCTGCCCGACCGGGACCTGGCGGTGTTCCTCGCCGGTACGCCCGAGATGGACGCCTACCGCCGGGACCTGTGGTGGGCGCAGGAGTACGCGCGGCGCAACCGGGCGGTCATGCTCGCGCTGCTCTGCGGCGTGGTGCGGGAGCAGTTCCCGCAGGTGCGCTACGACGAGCCGATCTCCTGCCACCACAACTACGTGGCGGAGGAGAGCTACGACGGCGTCGAGGTGCTGGTGACCCGCAAGGGGGCGATCCGGGCCGGTCGGGGGGACCTGGGCATCATCCCGGGGTCGATGGGCACCGGCTCGTACATCGTGCGGGGCAAGGGGAACCAGGCGGCGTACTGCTCGGCGTCGCACGGGGCCGGGCGGCGGATGTCGCGGGCGCAGGCGAAGCGGACGTACAGCACCGCCGACCTGGCCGCGCAGACCGCCGGCGTGGAGTGCCGCAAGGACGCCGGGGTGGTCGACGAGATCCCCGCCGCGTACAAGGACATCACCCAGGTGATGGCGCGGCAGGAGGACCTGGTCGAGGTGGTGGCGCACCTCAAGCAGGTCGTCTGCGTCAAGGGCTGACCGCCGACCGGCGCCCAGGGGGGTGGGCGCCGGGGCGGAACCCGTGCGGGGCGGTCCACGATCGATGCCCGTAGAGTCTCGCCGTGACCGAGATCGACGCGCAGGTCGACCTGCTCCACCCGGCGAACCGGGTCTGGCACGCATTGACGGATCTTGGGCTGCTCGCGCGGTGGTTCACCGAGGTCGAACAGATGGCGGGGCAGCGCGACCGGTTGCTGCTGTTCACCGCGGGGCTGCCCGGGTTCGACGCCGCCGTCGACGCGGAGGTGGCCGACCGGCGGGAGCCGGAGCTGATCGCGTTGCGTTGCCTCGAGGGCGGCCGGCGTAGCCGGTTGACCTGCGAGGTCGCTCCCACCGCCGAGGGCAGCCGGCTGTCGGTACGCGAGGTGCTGGAGCACGGGAGCTGGACCGAGGAGCAGCGGGCCCGCCGGGAGGAGTCCTACCGGCAGGCGCTGGCGGGTCGGCTGCCGGCGATCCTCGACTGGCTGGCGTTCCGGCAGGTCGACCTGCGGCGTGGCGAGGCCGGGATGACAATCGAGCTGCCGGCCGTGGCGTTCGGCGACGCGCCGGCACCGCCCGGTCGCCGCCGGCCGCTGCTGGTCGCGGGGGTGGCCGGTGTCGTGCTGGCCGCAGGGGCGGGCGCGTGGGCCGTGTTGCCGGCCGACCCGGAACCCGTCGCCGGCCCGGACCCGGCGGCGTCGCCGACCGCGACGGCCGCTGCGAGCCGGACGGCGAAGCCGACCCTCTCCGCCCGCCCGACGCGGACCGCCACGTCGGCCACGCCCCGCCCGAGTCGCACCCCCACGGCGAAGCCATCGCGTACGGCCACCCCGAGCGCATCGCCGGCCCCGGCCGTGACCGCCCGCTACGCGACGGTGTCGACGCGGTTCCTCGGCTACACCGGGGAGGTCGTCGTCGACAACCCGGGTGGCGCCTCGGCGAAGGGCTGGACGGTGGTCGTCACGCTCGCCGAGGGCGGCACCGTCACCGAGGCCAGTGGTGCCGACTGGCGGCAGGAGGGGCAGGCGGTCACCTTCACCGGGCCGCCCGTGCCGGCCGGCCGCTCGCGGACGTTCACGTTCGCCGTCCGCGACGGCGACCCGCTGACCAAGGCCCCCGAGGGATGCGCGCTGGGCGCCACCCCGTGCGCGGGCCTCTGACGACCGGGGCGCGTGGCCGCGCGGGGCGGGGCGACGCTGATAGGGTGGGTGACGAGTGATCGGGCGACCCTGACCTCGACGACGCAGCGAGATCAGGGCGGACAAGGAGACCAGACATGGCGGGCGACGACGACATCTCCGGGTGATCCCGGAGGACCCGGCCATCGGCAGGCGTACGACAAGCCGCCGCCGTGGCCACGGGCCGGCGTTCTCTGAATCCCGTCCTCTCGGGCGCCTCGGTGCGCCCACCTCACCTCAGGGGTCTTTCGCATGTCCGACGCGTTCATCGTCTGCTCGCGCCTCTCCTTCTCCTGGCCGGACGACACCCCGGTCTTCGCGGACCTGTCGTTCACCGTGGGCGCCGGTCGCACCGGCCTCGTCGCGCCGAACGGCGCCGGCAAGACCACGCTGCTCAAGCTGATCGCCGGCGAGTACCAACCCACCGGCGGCTCCGTGACGGTCGACGGGGTGCTCGGCTACCTGCCGCAGAGCCTTCCCCTCTCCGGTGACCTGACGGTGGCCGAGGTGATGGGGATCGCCCCGGTACTCAGGGCGCTGCACGCCATCGAGGCCGGGGACGCCGCCGAGGAGCACTTCACCACGATCGGCAACGACTGGGACGTCGAGGAGCGCACCCGCTCCCAGTTGGACCGGCTCGGCCTCGACGACGTCACCCTCGCCCGACCCCTGCACACCCTCAGTGGCGGCCAGGTCGTCTCCCTCGGCCTGGCGGCGCAACTGCTGAAGCGGCCCGACGTGCTGCTGCTCGACGAGCCGACCAACAACCTGGACCTCGACGCCCGCCGCAAGCTCTACGCCGTGCTGGAGGACTGGTCAGGCTGCCTGCTGCTGGTCAGCCACGACCGGGCGTTGCTGGACCGGATGGACCGCATCCTCGAACTCGACCGGAGCGAGATCCGCTCCTACGGGGGGAACTACACCGCGTACGAGGAGGCGGTGCACGCCGAGCGGGAGGTCGCCGAGAAGAACATCCGCCACGCCGAGCAGGAGGTCAAGCGGGAGAAGCGGGAGATGCAGCAGGCCCGCGAGCGGGCGGAGCGCCGGGCCGGCAACGCCGCCCGCAACCTCAAGAGCGCCGGCCTGCCGAAGATCTTTGCCGGCACCATGAAACGGGGCGCCCAGGAGTCGGCCGGCCGGTCGAACGAGACGCACGCCGCGCGGGTCAGCGACGCCAAGGCCCGGCTCGACGAGGCGGGGCGGGCCCTGCGCGAGGAGCAGCGGATCACGGTGGAGTTGCCGGAGACCAACGTTCCGGCCGGCCGCACCGTGTTCCAGGGCGAGCGGATGCAGGTCCGCCACGGCGACCGCGCCCTGTTCGCCGGTGACGGCGTCGACCTGACGATCCGGGGGCCCGAGCGGATCGCCCTGACCGGCCCGAACGGTGCCGGCAAGTCGACCCTGCTGCGCATGGTCAGCGGGGACGTGGCGCCGGAGGGTGGCCGGACGAGGCGGGCCGACGGCCGGATCGCGTACCTCTCCCAGCGGCTGGACCTGCTGGATCCCGACCGCACCGTGGCGGAGAACCTGGCCGTGGCCGCGCCCGCGATGCCGGACGCGCAGCGGATGAACCTGCTGGCCCGCTTCCTGTTCCGGGGCACACGCGCCCACCTGCCGGTAGCCACGCTCTCCGGCGGCGAGCTGCTACGCGCCACCCTGGCCTGCGTGCTGTTCGCCGAACCGGCGCCGCAGTTGCTCCTGCTCGACGAGCCGACCAACAACCTTGACCTGGTGAGCGTGGGCCAGTTGGAGAACGCGCTTGACGCGTACGAGGGCGCGTTCGTGGTGATCAGCCACGACGAACGGTTCCTCGCCGAGATCGGGGTGGACCGCTGGCTGCGGCTGTCCGAAGGTCGGCTGGTGGAGACCGGGGCGCCCGAGGACCTCGGCGCCGACCCGCGACCGGGACGCCACCGCTAGCCGGTACGGCAGGGCCGCGGTGTCTCCGGTGCCGTGCGCGAAGGCCACTCGTTGTCGTTGCTCGCCGGTGACGTGTGCCGATCGGTTGGCGATGGTCGCCACCGGTCGCCACCGGCCGCCGCCCGCGATCCCTCCGCTTACGAGGTCACTCTGAGTGGCATCCTTCGCCCGCCCCTCGCCTCATCCTCCGACGCTTTGCTCTGCAGCCATGGACGCACCAGTTACGGTGCGTGGCATCACGCCGATGGACGCCGCCAGGCAAGCTAGACGCCGGTGCAGGTGGATCGCATGGTGCGTCCCTGGCTGCAGAGCAAAGGGCAGGCGAGGGCGGACCTCCATTCCCCGCCGAACGTGACACTCCGTCACATCGCGTGGCGATAACTCTCGGTGACTGCTCGACTTGGCCCGGGCCGGCCGGGTCGCGGTCCGGCCGGGTCGGGGTCCGGCCGGGTCGCGGTCCGGCCGGGTCGGGGTCCGGGGCACGGGCGGTGCGGACGACGGTGTCGGGTGGCAGGTCGTGCAGGTCGTAAAGCTCATGGCCTCGCGGCGGGCCGGTGGCGGTGACCGGACACTGTAGAGTTCGTCGTCGCGTCCGGCCTGATCCGGCCGCCTGTTGACCGACGACGACCGGAGAGACAGTGCTCAGTAGACGACAGTTCCTCGCCGCGGGTGCGGGAGTGCTCCCCGCCGTCGTGCTCGGCGCGACCGCCGGCCGCGCGCTGGCCAGCCCGACGGCGATCAGCGCGATGGTGGAGGCCTCCGGAGTCGCGCCCGCCGCGCTCGCCGGCTTCGACAACGTCCTGCGGAGCTACGTCGCCGAGCGCGGCATCTCCTGCGCGCAACTCGCGATCACCAAGAACGGGCGACTGGTCCTCGCCCGCGGCTACCGCTACGCCGCCGGCGGCACCGCCGTCCCGGCGGTCTCGCCCACGTCGCTGTTCCGGATCGCCAGCCTGAGCAAGCACGTCACCGCCGCCGCCGTCCTGCGGCTGGCCCAGGACGGCCTGCTGGGCCTGGACGCCCCGGTCGCCCCGCTGCTCGGGCTGTCGACCGCCGCCGACCCCCGGCTGGCGAACGTCACGGTCCGGCGGCTGCTCCAGCACACCGGCGGCTGGGACCGGGACGTCTCCGGCGACTACCTGTACCTCGACCACACGATCGCGAGCACGCTCGGCGTCCCGCTGCCGATCAGCCAGGACCACATCATCCAGTACGCATCCCGCCGCCCCCTCGACTTCGCCCCCGGCACCAGGTACGCCTACAGCAACTACGGCTACCTGCTGCTCGGCCGGATCGTCGAGAAGGTCTCCGGCAGGAGCTACGAGTCGTACGTCAACGAGAAGCTCCTGGCTCCCGTCGGCGTCACCCGGATGCGGCTCGGTCGCACCCTGCGCGCGGAGGCCGCGCCGACCGAGGTGGTCTACGAGTCGCAGTACACCAGCCGTACGGTCACCGACCCGTCGGGCGCCGTGGTGCCCACCCCGTACGGCGGATTCAGCATGGCCAACCGCGGGCCCGGCGGCGGCTGGCTCGCCTCGGCGGTCGACCTGGCGCGTTTCGCGCGGGTGTTCGACGCCGCCGGCCCGGTGCTGAACGCGACCTCGATCGCCGGGATGTTCGCCAAGCCGGAGATCGGCGTCACCGAGAGCGGCTCCTGGTACGGGGCCGGCTGGTGGGTGCGGCAGGTCACCGGCCACCTCAACACCTGGCATGACGGATCCCTGCCCGGCACCTACACCTACCTCGCCCGCCTGCAGAACGGTTTCACCTACGCCGCCCTGTTCAACCGGCGGGAGGAGACCGGCAGCCTCGACTTCCACGTGCTGAGCCCGCAGATCAACGCCGAGATCGGCAAGGTGACGACCTGGCCCACGACCGACCTCTTCTCCAACTACCTCTGACCGAGGTCACCCGCTGGCTGCCCGCGCCGGTATGACGGTTCCGTTATGCCGTATATCGACAGCTCTCGCTCTAGCATTCACGTACATCTATGCCGGCGGTGGCACGCCGCCGGACGACCACAGGGAGTACGGAATGTTCCGACGACAACTGCTGCGCGCGGCGGGAGCCGCGCTGGCGGCGGTCCTGGCCGCAACCGGAATGCAGGTCGCCACCGACACCGGCGCGTCCGCCGCCGCCCGGACGGTCTACTACGACGCGAGCCGGGCCGGCGAGTTCCGCACCAACTTCGACCAGGCCGCGGCCATCTGGAACAGCCGGGTCAGCAACGTCCAGCTGGTGGCCCGTACGCCGGGCAACGTCACCATCTACGTCGACAGCGGCTGGCCGCGCGCGCAGGTCACCAGCCTCGGCGCCGGCCGGATCTGGATGGGCTGGACCGCCGTCAACCAGGGGTACAACCGCACCCGCATCGCCACCCACGAACTCGGCCACATCCTCGGCCTGCCCGACCTGCGCACGGGACTCTGCTCCGACCTGATGTCGGGCAGTAGCGCGCCGGTCTCCTGCACCAACGCGTACCCCAGCGCGGCCGAGGCGTCGCGGGTGAACCAGCTCTTCGCCGGCGGTCTCGCCGCGGCGGAGGCGCCGACCGGCACGTTCGTGTGGAACGACACCGACGACATCACGCCGCAGGTGGTCAACGGCCGGCCGGCCACCGAGAACTACCCGTGGATGGTGTACGTCTCCGGCTGCACCGGCACGCTCATCAAGGCCAACTGGGCCGTCACCGCCAAGCACTGCGGGACGCCTTCCTCGGTGCGGGTCGGCAGCATCAACCGCACCAGCGGCGGCACCGTCGTCTCGGTGATCCGGGCGGTCAACCACCCGAGCGTCGACGTGAAGCTGCTCCAGCTCGGCAGCTCGGTGAGCTACGCCCCGGCGCCGATCCCGACCACCTCCGGCGCGGTCGGCACCGCCACCCGGATCATCGGCTGGGGCCAGACCTGCGCTCCCCGGGGCTGCGGTAGCGCCCCGACCGTCGCGCACGAGCTGGACACCTCCATCGTCGCGGACAGCCGCTGCCTCGGCATCAACGGCCCGTACGAGATCTGCACCAACAACACCAACGGCAACGCGGGCGCCTGCTACGGCGACTCGGGCGGCCCGCAGGTGCGCCAGATCAACGGGGCGTGGGCCCTGATCGGCGCCACCAGCCGGGCCGGCAACAACAACTCCACCTGCGCCACCGGCCCGTCCATCTACGTGGACCTGCCGTCCATCCGTACCTGGATCAACACCCAGGTCGGGGGCCTGCCGGTCTGACGCCCGGCACCGGGGGGCGCCGCACGCGGCGTCCCCCGTCCGCCGCCGACGGTCGGGGCGTGACGCGGCGATCACCCGCAGTGCGGTACGGTGCCGGACACACCGACTCCCTTCGAGGTGAACCATGTCTGCCGTGGCCGCGCTCGCCCTGACTCTGGCACTCGCTCCCGCGCCCGCGCCGTCGGCCTCCGGCGGGCCGGTCGGCGACCTGCTCGACGGCGTCGGGAAGATCGTCGACGACCTGCTCACCGGGGGAGGCCAGGCCACCCCGAGCGCCTCCCCGACGCCGGCTCCGTCCGGCTCCACGGCGCCCACCCCGAGCCCGGCAGGCTCATCGGCCGTGCCCAGCCTGGAAGGCTCCGCAGCGGCGCCCGGTCGAGCTCGGCCAGCGGGGCGCTCGGGCGATCGGGAGGCCGAGGTGCCGGGCCCGGACGGCCGGGGCGGCGCTTCCGGCGCTCCCTCGGCGCTCGGAGCCCCGCCCCGGGACGGCGACGGCGATGGAACGGACCGATGGCTGGTCACCGGTCTGGTGCTGGGCGCCCTGGCGGTGCCGGTGCTGCTCGTGTGGAGCCGGCGGCGCCGACCCGCCGCCGCACCCTCCGGGCCGGCCAGCCCATCGGCCCCGGCGCCCGATCCGGGGGAAGAGCCCGCCGTCGACAACGTCACGCGACTGCCGACGAACCTGAACGCCATCTACGAACTGGGCCGGCTTGACGAGCGGCTGAGCCAGGAGCGCGACCGCCGCCCCTGACCCGTCTGGTGAAAGGAAGGGCCCCTTGCGTTGGCAAGGGGCCCTTCCTTTGGCTTGTTGGGGGGTCAGGAGGTGTAGCCGCGGGTGGCGATCCAGTCGGCGAGGTTGTCGACGCTCATCCGGTAGGAGGCCTGGTTCGGGTCTGCGGAGTCGGCGATGGTGACGGTGTTGCCGTTGTCGCGGTAGCCGACGACGCTGATGTAGTGCCCGCCCTCGAAGGAGTGGGTGGTGCCGGTGGTGTCGGTGGCGGTTCCGGCGATGTTGGCGACGATGGCGTGGCCCTCGTCGATGGCGGTGACGATGTCGGTGCGCAGCTTGTCGGTCTGCTTGTCGTCGGCCTTGGCGCCGGGGATCTCGACGGACTGGTAGGCGTCCTTGCCGGTTTCCTTGTTGAGGACGGGGGTGATGTCGTTGATGGAGTTGGTGCCGGCTTCGGTGGTGCCCATGCGCTGGGCCATGCCGTCGACGTCGATGTTCTTGCCCTGGACGCTGAGGGCGTTGCGGGCGGCGGCGGGGCCGCAGTAGTAGAAGTTGGGCTGGGCTTCGTAGCGGACGTCGAGTTCGCGTTCGCTGTGCTTGCGGTCGGCCTGCTTGCGGTCGGCCTGGACGGGCGTGGCCGGCTTCTCGGCGGGGGCGGCGAACGCGGCGGTGGCGGGGGCGGCGATGGCGCCGCCGGTGACGGCGAGCCCGGCCACGGTCAGAGCGGTCTTACGGATCAGATCGGTACGCATGATGAGAGCACCTTTCGATCGGGGGTACGCGACACACCCCGCAGGGGGGTGGGGTGTGTTGCGGGTGAGGGAAAGGTCAAGCCAGAAGGGGTGCGCCACGCCTCGGATGGAGGGGGCGGTCCCGGGGGATGTAACGATCCGAGGCCGGCGGTCATTCCGGCCCGGCGTTTCCCGGTCACCCCGGTCACCTGTCGTCCCCGGCCACTTGCTCCCCGGGGCGGGGGCGGGGGTTCACGCGCTCACCTGGTTACAACGACCCGGACCCCCGGCCCATGCCCACCGTCCCGGTGACGCTCACCACCCCAAACCACCCCATACGGAACGTTACGCCCGCCCGCGCTCGGCGATCTTGCACTTTCCGCCCCGGCAAAACCGACTCGTGCCGCAAAGTTCGGGCACAAAGTGCAAGATCGCGAGCCGGGACGGGCGCGCTCGCTGCGCCCCTCCCGTCCCCGCCTCGGCGATCTTGCACTTGCTGCCCTCATAAACCCGGCATATGCCGCAAGCCTTGGGCGCAAAGTGCAAGATCGCGGCCGGGAGGGCGCGGGCCTGGGGGCGCGGGAGGGGACGGGGGGTGGGAGGCCGGGGCCGGCGGGGACGCCCCGGACGGGCGGGGAGGCGGAACAGGCGGGTAGGACCGGGCTCGTACAGCGCAAAGGGCGGCGGCCCCCGGTGGCTGGTGTGCCACCGGGGGCGCCGCCCTTTTGTGCTTTGTTCCTACTCGTCCGCGCCTGCGGCAGCGGTGCCGCCGAGATCGGCCGGTACGGCGTCCGGCACGGTGGCCGGCCGGTCCGCGCCCTTGAAGACGAGCTTGGACTTGTCGATGTTGTTCGGGTCGCCCTCGCAGTCCACCACGACGATCTGACCCGGGGTCAGCTCGTTGAAGAGGATCCGCTCGGAGAGGTTGTCCTCGATGTCGCGCTGGATCGTGCGACGCAGCGGACGCGCACCGAGCACCGGGTCGAAGCCCTTGGTCGCCAGGTACTTCTTGGCGTTGTCCGTCAGCTCCAGGCCCATGTCCTTGTTGCGCAGCTGGCCCTCGATCCGCTGGATCATGATGTCCACGATCGACAGGATCTCCTGCTGGCGCAGCTGGTGGAAGACGATGGTGTCGTCGATCCGGTTCAGGAACTCGGGCCGGAAGTGCTGCTTGAGCTCGTCGTTGACCTTCTGCTTCATCCGGTCGTAGTTCGAGTCGGAATCCTCCGACGCCTGGAAGCCGAGCGAGACCGCCTTGGCGACGTCGCGGGTGCCCAGGTTGGTGGTCAGGATGATGACCGTGTTCTTGAAGTCCACGATCCGGCCCTGACCGTCGGTGAGCCGACCGTCCTCCAGGATCTGGAGCAGCGTGTTGAACACGTCCGGGTGGGCCTTCTCGATCTCGTCGAAGAGGACCACCGAGAACGGCCGACGCCGCACCTTCTCGGTGAGTTGGCCGCCCTCGTCGTAGCCGACGTAGCCGGGAGGGGCACCCACCAGCCGGGAGACCGTGTAGCGGTCGTGGAACTCGGACATGTCGAGCTGGATGAGGGCGTCCTCGCTGCCGAACAGGAACTCCGCGAGGGCCTTGGACAGCTCGGTCTTACCGACACCGGACGGACCGGCGAAGATGAACGAGCCCGACGGGCGCTTCGGGTCCTTGAGGCCGGCACGGGTACGCCGGATCGCCTTCGAGACCGCCTTGACCGCGTCCTCCTGGCCGATGACGCGCTTGTGCAGCTCGTCCTCCATGCGCAGCAGGCGCGAGGTCTCCTCCTCGGTCAGCTTGTAGACCGGGATGCCGGTCCAGTTGCCGAGCACCTCGGCGATCTGCTCGTCGTCGACCTCGCTGACGACGTCCAGGTCACCGGCCTTCCACTCCTTCTCCCGCTGCGCCTTCTGCCCGAGGAGCTGCTTCTCCTTGTCGCGCAGCTGGGCGGCCCGCTCGAAGTCCTGCGCGTCGATCGCGGACTCCTTGTCGCGACGCACCTGGGCGATGCGCTCGTCGAAGTCGCGCAGGTCTGGCGGCGCGGTCATCCGACGGATCCGCATCCGGGCACCGGCCTCGTCGATCAGGTCGATCGCCTTGTCCGGCAGGAAGCGGTCGGAGATGTACCGGTCGGCCAGGGTCGCGGCGGCCACGAGAGCCGCATCGGTGATGGAGACGCGGTGGTGCGCCTCGTAGCGGTCGCGCAGGCCCTTGAGGATCTCGATGGTGTGGGCCAGCGACGGCTCACCCACCTGGATCGGCTGGAACCGGCGCTCGAGAGCGGCGTCCTTCTCCAGGTGCTTGCGGTACTCGTCGAGCGTGGTCGCGCCGATGGTCTGCAGCTCACCGCGGGCCAGCATCGGCTTGAGGATGCTCGCCGCGTCGATCGCGCCCTCGGCGGCGCCGGCGCCGACCAGGGTGTGGATCTCGTCGATGAACAGGATGATGTCGCCGCGGGTGCGGATCTCCTTGAGCACCTTCTTGAGGCGCTCCTCGAAGTCACCGCGGTAGCGGGAGCCGGCGACCAGGGCACCGAGGTCAAGCGTGTAGAGCTGCTTGTCCTTCAGCGTCTCGGGCACCTCGCCCTTGATGATCTTCTGGGACAGCCCCTCGACCACGGCGGTCTTGCCGACACCCGGCTCGCCGATCAGGACCGGGTTGTTCTTCGTACGGCGGGAGAGCACCTGCATGACCCGCTCGATTTCCTTCTCGCGCCCGATGACCGGGTCGAGCTTGCCCTCGCGGGCGGCCTGGGTCAGGTTCCGGCCGAACTGGTCCAGCACGAGGCTGGTGGACGGCGCGGCCTCGCCCGGCGCGGCGCCCGCCGCGGCCGGCTCCTTGCCCTGGTAGCCGGAGAGCAGCTGGATCACCTGCTGGCGGACCCGGTTGAGGTCGGCGCCGAGCTTGACCAGCACCTGGGCGGCGACGCCCTCACCCTCACGGATCAGGCCGAGCAGGATGTGCTCCGTGCCGATGTAGTTGTGGCCGAGCTGCAGCGCCTCGCGCCGCGACAGCTCAAGCACCTTCTTGGCCCGCGGCGTGAACGGGATGTGCCCGCTCGGCGCCTGCTGGCCCTGGCCGATGATCTCCTCGACCTGCTGCCGCACGCCCTCCAGGGAGATGCCGAGGCTCTCCAGAGCCTTGGCGGCGACGCCCTCACCCTCGTGGATCAGGCCCAGCAGGATGTGCTCCGTACCGATGTAGTTGTGGTTGAGCATCCGGGCCTCTTCCTGGGCCAGGACGACAACCCGTCGCGCTCGGTCGGTGAACCGCTCGAACATGCCCTCGTGCTCCTCACGTGCCGTGCGCACTCGATCTTGATGGTCAAGAAGTCGTGGCGGGGCCAGTGCGCGGACGACCGGGACGGGCGTCCGTGCCTCCTTACTCTATCGCCGCGAACCGACTCCGCTGAGGTCGTGTGTCCCCGTCGGAGGCCGTGTACGCGTCGTTTTACACAACCGTCCGCGCTCAGGGGGTGTTCCGGTACCCCTACCTGTACGCGCAGAGCGAAATTCGGCCACGGCCACGGAACCCGTCTCCACGGGTCGCGCCGGGGCCGCCGCGGCCCGGAAGCGGGCCGCCCGGAGTCGTCCACAGGCTGTGGACAGACTCTCCACCGGCTGTGGACAACGACCGCCGGGGCGGGATTCTTCCCGGTCGACCACCCGGCGCGGGGCATGGGGGAAGACCAGCAGCAGGCACCCGCCGGGGAATACGGCGACGCCGGCCCGGAGTCGTGCTCCGGCCCGGCGTCGTTGTCGCCCCGTTGGCGGTCTTGCTCAGTGACCGGCCTTGGCGTGGTACTCGTCGACGATCTCCTGCGGGATCCGGCCGCGGTCGGAGATGTCCTTGCCGGCCTTCTTGGCCCAGGCCCGGATTGCCTTGTTCTGTTCCCGGTCGGCGGTGGCCCCGCCCCGACCGCGTGCGGCCCGGCCGCCGACCACGACGCCACCCCTACCCACCTTGGTGCCGTGGGCGATGTAGGGGGCGAATACGTCGCGCAATTTCTCGGCGTTCGAGCCTGACAGGTCGATCTCGTACTGAACGCCGTCGAGCGCGAACTTGACCGTCTCGTCAGCGTCCCCGCCGTCAAGGTCATCGACCAGCTTATGAATGATCTGCTTGGCCACGTCCCACATTCCTTTCGAGCAGGGTGCTCCTGCAAACTTAGAGCACAATAACCTGCGCGATGCTTGCCGCGTCAATAGGTTGCGGGAACGACCCTGTGGAGATGCGTGACTACTCCGGGCGCACCAGGGGGAAGAGGATGGTTTCCCGAATTCCCAGAC
Organism: Micromonospora sp. NPDC047074; assembly: GCF_040643815.1. NCBI lineage: Bacteria > Bacillati > Actinomycetota > Actinomycetes > Micromonosporales > Micromonosporaceae > Micromonospora > Micromonospora sp. NPDC047074. Next base: position 135,756 of record NZ_JBEYVB010000008.1, on the reverse strand, counting down.
CCGTGAGCGCCATCAACAGCCGGTCGATTCCCATTCCCATACCCCCGGAGGGTGGCATTCCGTACTCCATCGCCCGGAGAAAGTCCTCGTCCAGCCGCATGGCCTCGTCGTCGCCACGTGCGGCGAGCTGCGCCTGCGCCACCAGGCGCTCCCGCTGCACCACCGGGTCCACCAGCTCGGAGTACGCCGTGCCCAGCTCGAAACCGAGCACGTAGAGGTCCCACTTCTCGGCCAGCCCGGGCTCGTCGCGGTGCCCCCGGGTGAGCGGACTGGTCTCCTCCGGATAGTCGCGGACGAAGGTCGGCGCCTGCAGGCTCGGCACGACCAGTTCCTCGAACAGTTCCTCCGCCAGCTTGCCCGGCCCCCACTTGGGGTCGACCGCCAGACCCACCTTGTCGGCGTACTCCACCAGGCGGGCGCGCTCGGTGCGCACCGTGACCTCCTCGCCGAGCGCCTCGGAAAGCACCCCGAAGAGAGTCACCGACCGCCACTCGCCGCCCAGATCGAACTCCTGGCCGTCGGCGTGCGTCACCACGGTCGAGCCGCTGACCGCGATCGCCGCCTGCTGCACGAGATTTCGGGTCAGCTCGGCCATGGTGTCGTAGTCGCCGTACGCCTCGTATGCCTCGAGCATCGCGAACTCGGGCGAGTGCGAAGAGTCGACTCCCTCATTACGGAAGTTGCGGTTGATCTCGAACACCCGGTCGACGCCGCCGACGACCGCCCGCTTGAGAAACAGTTCCGGTGCGATTCGCAGATACAGATCAGTGTTGAGCGCATTGCTGTGGGTCACGAATGGCCGGGCCGCCGCACCGCCGTGCAGCAGCTGGAGCATCGGCGTCTCCACCTCGATGAAGCCCCGGCCGTGCATCGAGTCGCGCAGGCTGCGTACGGTCGCGGCCCGGGTACGCACCATCTGCCGGGCCTGCGGCCGGACGATCAGGTCCACGTAGCGCTGGCGGACCCGCGCCTCCTCGCTCAGCGGCTTGTGGGCCACCGGGAGCGGGCGCAGCGCCTTCGCGGTGACGGTCCACCGGTCGGCCAGTACGGACAGCTCGCCCCGGCGGCTGGTGATCACCTCGCCGGTCACCCCGACGAGGTCGCCGAGGTCGACCAGGCGCTTCCAGTCGTCCAGCCTTTCGGCGCCGACCCGGTCCAGGGAGAGCATGGCCTGCAACTCGGTGCCGTCGCCGTCCCGCAGGGTGGCGAAGCAGAGCTTGCCGGTGTTCCGTACGAAGATCACCCGACCGGTGACCGAGACCTGGTCACCGGTGGCGGTGTCGGTGGGCAGCTCGGCGTACTTCTCGCGGATCTCGGCCAGCGTGCTGGTCCGGGAGAATCCGACCGGGTACGGCTCGACGCCCTCGGCGAGCATCCGGTCCCGCTTCTCCCGGCGGACCTTCATCTGCTCGGGAAGGTCGTCGGCGGGATCAACTGGCACGGGGTTCTGCTCGGTCACGGCACGCTTCCTCAGAAGGAGATTTCGGGCGGGGTCAAGCCCCGAGCGTACTCAAGGCCCCAGCGAGGCGTTACGGGATAACCTGCCCGCCATGACCGACCCCACTCACGCCCTGTCGTTCGGGGCCGTCGCGAGCGACTACGACCGCTTCCGCCCCCGCTACCCGGAGCCTGCCGTCCGCTGGGCACTCGACGGGTTGGGCGCCCCGGTCCACGTCGTCGAGCTGGGCGCCGGTACGGGCATCCTCACCCGTGGGCTGCTCGCCCTCGGCCACGAGGTGGTGCCCGTGGAGCCGGACCCGGGGATGCGGGCCCAACTCGACGCCGCCACCCCGGGCGTCTCGGCCCTGGCGGGCAGCGCCGAGTCGGTGCCGCTGCCCGACGGCGCGGCCGACGCGGTGCTCGCGGGCCAGGCGTACCACTGGTTCGACACGGAGCGCGCCCACGCCGAGATCGCCCGGCTGCTCCGGCCCGGCGGCGTCCTCGCCCCGATCTGGAATTTGCGGGACGAGCGGATCGGCTGGGTCGCGGAGCTGACGAAGATCGCCCGGGTGAGCGAGAGCGCCGACGAACTGGCCGACCGGATCACCGACTTCGGGCTGGCGTTCGAGCCGGTCGAGCAGGCCGAGTTCGCGTACCGCAGCACGCTCACCCCCGACGAGCTGGTCGGGATGGTCCGGACCCGCTCCTACTACCTGACCGCCGACCCGGAGCAGCGCCGCGGCGTCGACAGGGAGCTTCGCGAACTGCTGGACACGCATCCCGACCTGGCCGGTCGGGAACGGTTCGAGCTGCCGTACCGCACGCTCGTCTGCCGGGGCCGGCGGCGCTGACGGCACCTGGCCGCACGACGGCGGCCGAACCGGCAGGCGCCTGGCCGGTCAGAGGTTGCGCTCGTAGACCATCCGCAGGCCGATCAGGGTGATCATCGGCTCGTGATGGGTGATCGTGCGGCACTCGTTGATCACCAGTGAGGCCAGCCCGCCGGTGGCGATCACCGCGCTCACCTCGCCGATCTCCTCGACCATCCGCTCGACGATCCGGTCCACCTGCCCCGCGAAGCCGAAGTAGAGGCCGGACTGGAGGCACTCGACGGTGTTCTTGCCGATCACCGAGCGGGGCTTGGCCGCCTCCACCTTGCGCAGCTGGGCGGCCCGCGCGGCGAGCGCGTCGAAGGAGATCTCGATGCCCGGGGCGAAGGCGCCGCCGAGGAACTCGCCCCGGGCGCTGATCACGTCGAAGTTGGTGGTGGTGCCGAAGTCGACCACGATCGACGGCCCGCCGTAGAGGGTGTACGCGGCCAGGGTGTTCACCACCCGGTCGGCACCCACCTCCTTGGGGTTGTCGATGGCGAGCTGCACACCGGTGCGTACCCCGGGCTCGACGATCACGCTCGGCAGGTCCGCGTAGTAGCGGGCGAGCATGTTGCGCAGCGAGCGCAGCGCGGCCGGGACCGTGGAGCAGGCCGCGACCCCGGTGATCTCGACGGCGTCCGCGGCGAGCAGGCCCCGGAACTTCAGGCCCAGCTCGTCGGCCGTCGCCCGCGCATCGGTCTTGATCCGCCAGGAGTGCACCAGCTTGTCGCCGTCGAAGGTCGCCAGCACGGTGTTGGTGTTTCCGATGTCGATGCAGAGCAGCACGCTCGCAGCCTAGACAACGCCCGGCCGCCGGTTCACCCGGTGCGCAGGTCCATGGCGACGTCGAGGATCGGCGAGGAGTGCGTCAGCGCCCCGACCGACAGGAAGTCGACGCCGGTCGCCGCGTACCGCGCCGCCATGTCGAGGGTCAGCCCGCCGGTCGCCTCCAGCTCCGCGCGGTCCCCCACCAGCGCGGCCACCTCGGTGAGCATCTCCGGGGTCATGTTGTCGAGCAGCAGGAAGTCCGCGCCGGCCTCGACCGCCTCCACCGCCTCGGCGACGGTGTCCACCTCCACCTGCACGGGCACGTCCGGGAACGCCTCCCGGACCCGGCGGAAGGCCGCCGTGATGCCGCCCGCCGCGAACTTGTGGTTGTCCTTGATCATCGCGACGTCGTGCAGGCCCATCCGCTTGTTCGTGCCGCCGCCGGCCCGGACCGCGTACTTCTCCAGGGCGCGCAGCCCCGGGGTGGTCTTGCGGGTGTCCAGCACCATCGCCTTGGTGCCGGCCAGCGCGTCCGCCCAGGCCCGGGTGTGGGTGGCCACCCCCGACATCCGGCAGAGCAGGTTGAGCGCCGTCCGCTCGGCGGTGAGCAGCAGCCGGGTCGGGCCGGTCACCGTGGCCAGCACGTCGCCGCGCGCCACCCGCGCGCCGTCGCGGGCCACCATCGACACCTCGACCGTACGACCCGTGCCGGTCACCTCGCCGACCAGCTCGAACACCGTCGCCGCCACGGCCAGCCCGGCCACCACGCCGTCGGCGCGGGCCACCAGGTCGGCAGTGTCGGTCTGCTCGGCCGGGATGGTGGCGACGCTTGTGACGTCCAGGAAGTCCGGCCCCAGGTCCTCGGCGAGCGCGTCGGAGATCACCCGCCGCACCTGCGCCGGGTCCAGGCCCGCGTCCCGCAGTGCCCGCTCCGTCGACTCCGTCATCGGGTCCCCTCCCACGTCTGCGTCAGTCTGCCCTGCGCCCCGATCGCGCCGACCAGGTGGCCGTGCCACCGCTCGTCGGCCGTCGGGAAGTCCTCCCGCCAGTGGCAGCCCCGGGTCTCCCGGCGGGCGTACGCGGCGGCGACCAGCGTCGACGCCACGGTGACCAGGTTCGTCGCCTCCCAGTCGGCCGTCCGGGGCCGGCCCCGGCCCGCGCCGAGCCCGGTCAGCACGTCGGCGGTCCCCGCCAGGGTCTCCGCCGAGCGGAGCACGCCCGCGCCCCGGGTCATCGCCCGTTGCAGCGTCGGCGTCGCCTCGGCCGGCAGCACCCAGCCCTCGCCGCCGACCCAGGCCCCCGTCGGCGCCGGCTGCGCCTGCTCGGGCAGCCCGGCCGCGATGTCCTCGGCGATCCGCCGGGAGAAGACGAGCCCCTCCAGCAGCGAGTTGCTGGCCAGCCGGTTCGCGCCGTGCACGCCGGTACAGGCGACCTCGCCGCACGCGTACAGGCCGGGGATGGAGGTCCGACCGCGCAGGTCGGTGCGGACGCCGCCGGAGGCGTAGTGGGCGGCGGGGGCGACCGGGATCAGGTCGGTCGCCGGGTCGACCCCGATGGCCAGGCAGGACGCGACGATGGTCGGGAAGCGCCGGGCCAGGAAGTCGCCGCCCAGGTGCCGGGCGTCGAGGAAGACGTGGTCCGCGCCGGTGGCCAGCAGGACCCGGTGGATGCCCTTGGCGACCACGTCCCGGGGCGCCAGCTCGGCCAGCTCATGCTGCCCGACCATGAACCGCTTGCCGTCGCCGTCGACCAGGTGGGCGCCCTCGCCGCGCAGCGCCTCGGAGACCAGCGGCTGCTGGGCGTGCCCGGCGCCGGGCACGCCGGCACCGGCCGGGGTGATCAGCGCGGTCGGGTGGAACTGGACGAACTCCACGTCGGTGACCGCCGCGCCGGCCCGCATTGCGAGGGCCACCCCGTCCCCGGTCGACACGGCCGGGTTGGTGGTGGCCGCGTAGATCTGGCCCATCCCGCCGGTGGCCAGGACGACCGCCCGGGCCAGGATGGCGCCCACGCCGTCCTCGCTGCCCTCGCCGAGCACGTGCAGGGTGATGCCGCAGGCGGGGCCGAGCCCGCCGGGACCGTCCCCGGGGGCGCGCAGCAGGTCCAGCACCAGGGCGTGCTCGACCAGCCGGATCCAGGGGTCGCGGCGGACGGCGGCGTGCAGGGCGCGCTGCACCTCCGCCCCGGTGGCGTCGCCCCCGGCGTGCACGATCCGGTCCGCCCGGTGCCCGCCCTCGCGGGTGAGCATCAACGAGCCGTCCGGGTTGCGGTCGAACTCCGCCCCGATCCGCATCAGCTCGCGCAGCCGCGTCGGGCCCTCCTCGACGAGTACCCGCACCGCCGCCGGGTCGCAGAGCCCGACGCCGGCGATCTCGGTGTCCGAGGCGTGCGCGGTCGGGGTGTCGTGCGGGTCGAGCACGGCGGCGATGCCACCCTGCGCCCAGCGGGTCGACCCCTCGTCGATGTTGACCTTGGTGACGACGGTGACGTGCAGCCCCGCCTCGCGCAGATGCAGCGCGGCGGTGAGCCCCGCCACCCCGGAGCCCACCACGATCACGTCGGTGGTCTCCACCCAGCCCGGCGCGGGGGCGGCCAGCAGGCCGGGCAGCGTCGGCAGGTCGACGGTCGGAAGGTCCATGCCCACAGTCAACCCGAAGGGTCCTCGCGAGGGGCGGCGGGGGCGGGACGAGTGGTTTGGGCCATGACGTCCGGACGCGCGCCACCGGCCGGGCCGGCTGTCGGGCCGGCCAACCCCGAACTCCCCGTTATCTCTTCCGCACCGGAAGGGCCGCAGGGCCCGCGCCCCGCAGGGAGCCGGTCACCGAGCGGTCGTCGAGCCAGAGGTAGCAGCGGACGCCCCGGTCCCCGACGCGCCACCGGCCGGCCCCCGGCGGGCGGACCACCACGCCGCTGCGGAACCGCAGAGCGGCGTCCTCGGGCACCCCCACGTAGCGCCCGAGCACCGAGCGGCAGCCGGCGTACAGCGGCGCCCAGTCGGCGGGGCGGGTCGGGTACGGGCGGTCGGGCGCCCGCCACACCCCGACGAACTCGACGTCGTGCCTGGTGGCGCAGTCGACCGGGAGCAGCGTGCGCACCGAGCCGCCGTCGGCGCGGGCCTGCTGACAGCCCAGCCGCAGCGGGGACGGCCCACGGAGCGCGTCCCGCAGGCTGCCGGTGCGGACCACCACCGTGGCGGCGGCCTCGACGGTGCTCACCTCGGTCAGGTCGCACCGGTACCAGCGGGCACCGGCCGCCCAGCCGGGCCCGGAGGGCAGCGCCACCGCCAGCCGGAGCCGCCCCGCCCGCCAGTCGTCGCCGACGTGGCCGCTGGCCCGGGTGTCGCACTCGGCGAAGGCGCCCCGCAGCTCGGCGGAGCCGCCCGGCGGCGGGGCGGGCCGCTCGGCCGGGAAGGCGCCGACGTGCACGGTCTCGACGCGGTGCGGAGCGGCGCAGTCGACCGGCGCGTACGCCGCCAGGGTCACCACGTCGGCGAAGTCGGCCTCGTGACACACCCCGGCGGCCGGCGTGAAGGGCCCGGGCGCGGCCATGGCCGGCCAGTCGTCGGCCAGGTCACCGTCCAGCCCGGCGGCGCCCGCACAGCCGGCCAGCATCGCGGTCGCGGCGAGGGCCGCGAGCAGACTGGACACACCACGGTGCATCGCGGCCTCCCCCAGCCACCACCCGCGTCACCCGAGCCCTCTCACCCTACCCACCGCCCCCTCCCGGTAACAGACCGCACATCCTCCCCTCTCCCGCGATCTTGCACCTTCTGCCCCGACAAGCCACACAGTGCGGACAAATCAAGGGCCATAAGTGCAAGATCGCCGCAAGGGGCGGGGTGGGAGGGGAGGGGAGGGGGGCAGGGGTCAGCGGAGGGCGGCTCGGGGGTTGGGGACAGGGGCGCCGGCGGTGCCGGGGGCGGCGGTGGTGGGGTCGTCGTTCAGCTCGACGACGCGGTTGTCGGTGTCGACGTGCACGACGCGGGGACAGTAGGCCCGGGCCTCGGCGTCGTCCATCTGCCCGTACGAGATGAGGATGACCAGGTCGCCCGGGTGCACCAGGTGGGCGGCGGCGCCGTTGATGCCGATCACGCCGCTGCCCCGCTCGCCGGGGATCACGTACGTCTCCAGCCGCGCCCCGTTGGTGATGTCCACGATCGCCACCTGCTCACCGGGGATGAGGTCGGCGGCGTCGAGCAGATCCTCGTCGACGGTCACCGAGCCGACGTAGTGCAGGTCGGCCTGGGTGACCGTGGCCCGGTGGATCTTCGACTTGAGCATGGTGCGCAGCATCGGGATGCCTTTCGCGGATGTCGGGGGTGGACTTCAGGAACGGGGGGCGAGCCGGATCGCCGCGTTGTCGATCAGCCGGGTGGTGCCGACCTTGGCGGCGACGAGCAGCCGCGCCGGCCCGGAGACCGGCCCCGGTTCCAGGTCCGCGTCGGTGAGCACCAGGTAGTCGAGCCGCGCGCCGGGCGTACCGGCGCCGAAGGCGGCGTGCGCGGCGGTGAGCACCTCCCCCGCGTCACCACCCGCCTCGGCGGCCCCGGCCCCGGCCCGCAGCGCCGCCGACAGGCTCAGGGCGGCCTCCCGCTCGGCCGGGGAGAGGTAACGGTTGCGGCTGGACATGGCCAGCCCGTCCGGCTCCCGCACGGTGGGCACGCCGACCACCTCGACCGGCACGTCGAGGTCCCGGGCCATCCGCCGCACCAGGGTCAGCTGCTGGTAGTCCTTCTCGCCGAAGAACGTCAGGTCGGCGCGGGTGAGCTGGAGCAGTTTCAGCACCACGGTGAGCACCCCGTGGAAGAACCCGGGGCGGCTCTGCCCCTCCAGGTCCTCGCCGAGCGCGCCCGGGTTCACCCGCACCCGCGGCTCGCCGTCCGGGTACATGTCGACCACGGCGGGGGCGAAGACCACGTCCGCGCCCGCCCGCCGGCAGATCTCCAGGTCGGCGTCGAGCGTGCGCGGGTACCGGTCGAAGTCCTCGGTCGGGCCGAACTGCAACGGGTTCACGAAGATCGTGACGATCACGTGGTCGGCCCGTTCCCGGGCCGCCCGCAGCAGCGTCTCGTGCCCGGAGTGCAGCGCGCCCATGGTCATCACGACGCCGACGGTGCCCTTGAGCCCGTCGCGCGCCGCGGCCAGCTCGGCCCGGGTGTGCACCAGCTCCGGCATGCGGTCCTCTCCCTTCCCTGCCAGCCCCGTCACGCCGCCACCTCCCGCCGGTCGCCGGCGAGCACGCCGAGCAGCGACTCCGCGTCGACCGGCCGGAGCCGCCCCGCGGCGATGGCCCGGTCGGCCGTACGCCGGGCCAGGGCCAGGTAGGGCGCCACGGACTCGGGGGCGGTCGCGGCGAGCCGGGCCAGGTGCCGTTCGACGGTGCCGGCGTCGCCCCGGGACACCGGCCCGGTCAGCGCGTCGTCGCCGAGGCGCAGCGCGTTCTCCAGGGCGGCCCGCAGCAGCGGAGCGAGCACCTTCTCCGGCTGGGTCACCCCGGCGTCGCGCAGCCGGTCGGCCGCCTCGTTGACCAGGGTGACCAGGTGGTTGGCGCCGTGCGCCAGAGCCGCGTGGTAGAGCGGTCGGTCCGCCTCGCCGACCCACTCCGGCACCCCGCCGAGGTCGGCGACCAGCCGGGCGGCCAGGGGGCGCAGCTCGGCCGGGGCGGTGACCCCGTACGAGATGCCGGCCAGCCGGGCGAGGTCGTCCGGTGCCCCGGTGAAGGTCATCGCGGGGTGCAGGGCGAGCGGCCGGGCACCGACCGCGGCGGCGGGGGCGAGCACGGCCAGGCCGTGCGCGCCGGAGGTGTGCGCGACCACCTGACCGGGCCGCAGCGCGCCGCCGTCGGCCAGGGCGGCGACCACTCCGGAGAGCGCGTCGTCGGGCACGGCGACAAGCAACAGGTCGGTGGCCGCCCGGGCCACGGCGGCGGCGGAGCGGCGGGGCACGCCGGGAAGCAGCAGGGCCGCCCGGGCCCGGGACGCGCCGGAGCCGCCCGTGGCGGCCACGACCCGGTGACCGGCGGAGGCCAGCGCGGCGCCCAGCACGGCGCCGACCCGGCCTGCGCCGATGACGCCGACGGAGAGGAGACGGGGGGTGGTGGCCGGCGGGGCGGCGGCCCGGAGGGCGGCGGCCGGACGCGGGCGCAGCGGTGCGCTCATGGCGACGATCCAGTCCTCGAGAAGGGGTACCGGTCGATGGCAAGTATGCGCCGGGGTTACGGAAGCGGGACAAGGATGTGTGAAAACGTTCACCGATGGCATGACCCGGGCCGCCCCGCCGACGCGGAGCGGCCCGCTGGACGGGGGGTCAGCGGCCGGCGCGCAGGAACCCGGCGTCGAGGAACTTGAAGTTGGTGTCGGGGCGGGCGTCGCCGTCGCCGCCCGGAGTCTCTGGGGTGTTCCGGCCGTCGTGCACCACCAGCAGCCCGCCGGGGAAGCCCGGCAGCGGGGTGGCGACCACGGCCGCGCCGTCGCACTCCTGCGACCCGTCGACCGGGCCGTCGACGACCGCGAACCGGCCGGTGTGGCGGCCGGTGCGCCGGTCGTAGGTGTGGAAGGTGTCGTCGCCCTGGCTGGACACGACGAGCGTGCCGGCGTACCGGCCGGTCTGGTAGATGGTCAGCCCTTCGACGTCCTGGGCGATCCGGCCGCCGAAGCCAGGGTCGGCGGAGTGGTCGGTCACGCAGTCGTCCACCTCGGGGTCGAACGCGGCCGGCACCCCGAACTCGCGGACCCGCTCCACGGCCACCGGGGCGCCGACGAACCGGCCGCCGGCCAGCCGGGTCCGCCACAGGCCGACCTTCTCCTGAGCCAGGTGCACCACGCCGGTGGCCGGGTCGACCACCGTCCCCTCGACCTGCGGGCCGTCCCCGGGATCGGTGCACGGCGACCAGGAGGTGCCGTCGGGCAGGGCGAAGCGCGACGGCAGGGTGAGCCGGTCCACGGGCCGGTAGGAGACCCGGCCCGCCCGCTCGACCAGCCGGAACAGGCCCACCTCCGGGGTACTGCGCCGGCTGACCACCGCGTAGGCGGTGCCGTCGGGGGCGGTCCAGGCGCCCAGCCCGTACGCGGTGCGCTGCTCGTTGACCTCGGCCTGGTCGCGGCTGAAGGCGTACGGCACGTCCGGCGCGGTGACGTCGGTCAGCCGCCGGGTCGCCGGGTCGATCCGGTAGAAGCGCAGCTGGTCCCGGCCCCGGTCGGTGACCACGGCCAGGTCCACCCGCCGCTGGCCCAGCCGAAAACCGGTGACCAGGTCGACGTTGTTGAACCGGCCCGCCTCGTCGTCCGGGCCGGGCGCCGGCGGGGTGGGAATCGCCTGCCGCTGCCGGGCGTGCAGGTCGTACACCCGCAGGCCGCCGTTCTTGGCGGTGGCGACGACCAGGCTGCCGGCCCGGTCGGTGGGGTGCACCCAGATCGCCGGGTCGTCGGCGTCCGCGTCGCCGCCGGCGGCGTCGTCGAAGAGCGAGGGCGTCTCGACCGCCGCCCGGACGGCCCGCGGCGTCTCGTCGGCGCCGGCGCGGGCCGGCGCGGCGGACGCCGGCGTGCCGGCCAGCAGCAGCGGTACGACCGTGAGGGCGGGGAGGAACAGTCGTCTCATGACCGCTGACCGTAGGGTCGGCATGGTGACGTGGGCTGAACGGAGCATGAACTGATGTCCATCCGCTGGCGGGACGCCATGGAACGGGCGCTCTACGGACCGGACGGCTTCTTCGTCTCCGGCGCCGGCCCGGCCGCGCACTTCCGCACCAGCGCGCACGCCGCCCCGCTGTTCGCCAACTGCCTCCTGCGCCTGCTGGCCGACCTCGACCGCGCGCTGGGGCACCCGGGCCGGCTCGACGTCGTCGACGTCGGTGCCGGGCGCGGCGAACTGCTCTGGTCGCTGCTCGCGGGGCTCGCCGGGGAGCCCCCCGCCGGCCCCCGGGCGCGGCCGGCCGGCGCCGACCCGGTGCCGCTGGCCCGGCGCGTACGGCTCACCGCCGTCGAGCGGGCACCCCGGCCCGACGGGCTGCCGGCGGAGATCCACTGGACCTCGGAGATCCCGGACCGGATCACCGGGCTGCTGCTGGCCACGGAGTGGCTGGACAACGTGCCGCTCGACCTGGCCGTGCGGGCCGGCGACGGCTGGCGCTACCTGGCGGTCGACCCGGGAACCGGCACGGAGGCGGTGGGCGACCCCGTCGAGGCGGCCGACGCCGCCTGGCTCGACCGCTGGTGGCCGAGCGGACCCGGGTCGCGCGCCGAGATCGGCAGGAGCCGCGACGAGGCGTGGGCGGACGCCGTGCGCCACGTCGACCGGGGGCTGGCGCTGGCCGTGGACTACGGGCACCTGCGCGACGGCCGGCCCGTGGACGGGACGTTGACCGGTTACCGGGACGGGCGTCAGGTGCCGCCGGTGCCGGACGGGACCCGCGACGTCACCGCACACGTCGCCGTGGACTCCGTCGCCTCCGCCGGTGAGCGGGTCGCCCGGTGCGCGTACGACCTGGTGTCGCAGCGGGAGGCGCTGCGGGCGCTCGGGGCCGACGGCGGGCGACCGCCGCTGAGCCTGGCCGCCGCCGACCCGACCGGGTACGTGCGGGCGCTCGCCGCCGCGTCGACGGCGGCCGAACTGACCGACCCGGCCGGGTTGGGTGGGCACTGGTGGCTGCGGCAACCGGTCGGCGTCGACCCCGACCGGTTCATGGCACGATGACGGGCATGACCACGGATGCCGGCGACCTCCGCGAGCTGACCGTCGGCACCGGAGCCGGCCTGGTGGCGGGCACCGGCGGGGAGCAGCTCGGCACCGACATGGTGCTCAACATCGGGCCGCAGCACCCCTCCACGCACGGCGTGCTCCGGCTCCGGCTGGTCCTCGACGGCGAGCGGGTGGTGGCCTGCGAGCCGATCGTCGGCTACATGCACCGGGGCGCGGAGAAGCTCTTCGAGGTACGCGACTACCGGCAGATCATCGTGCTGGCCAACCGGCACGACTGGCTCTCCGCCTTCTCCAACGAGCTGGGCGTGGTGCTCGCCGTGGAGCGGCTGATGGGCATGGAGGTGCCGGAGCGGGCCACCTGGCTACGGATGGCGCTGGCCGAGCTGAACCGGGTCCTCAACCACCTGATGTTCCTCGGCTCCTACCCGCTGGAGATCGGCGCGATCACCCCGATGTTCTACGCGTTCCGCGAGCGGGAGACCATCCAGGCGGTGATGGAGGAGGTCTCCGGCGGCCGGATCCACTACATGTTCAACCGGGTGGGCGGGCTCAAGGAGGAGGTGCCGTCCGGCTGGACCGGCCGGGCGCGGGCCGCCATCGCCGAGGTCCGCCGGCGGATGCCGGACCTGGACAACCTCATCCGGCGCAACGACATCTTCCTGGCCCGCACGGTCGGCGTCGGGGTGCTCTCCGCCGCGGAGGCCGCCGCGTTCGGCGCGTCCGGGCCCGTCGCCCGGGCCTCCGGCCTCGACCTCGACCTGCGCCGCGACGAGCCCTACCTGGCCTACGGCGAGCTGGACGTGCCGGTGGTGACGAAGACCGCCGGGGACTGCCACGCCCGCTTCGAGGTGCTGCTCGACCAGGTGTACGCCTCGCTCGACCTCGCCGAGCAGTGCCTGGACCGGGTGGACCGGCTCACCGGGCCGGTCAACACCCGGCTGCCGAAGGTGCTCAAGGCGCCCGAGGGACACACCTACGCCTGGACCGAGAACCCGCTCGGCATCAACGGCTACTACCTGGTCTCCCGGGGCGAGAAGACGCCGTGGCGGCTGAAGCTGCGCACCGCGTCGTACGCGAACGTGCAGGCGCTGGCCACCCTGCTCCCCGGCTGCCTGGTGCCGGATCTGATCGCCATCCTCGGCTCGATGTTCTTCGTGGTCGGCGACATCGACAAGTGACCGCCGGCCGCCGCGTCCGGTGCTGCCGGCGGTCGGGTCAGCGCCAGCGGTCGGTGGAGCGGGTGCCGCCCGCGCGTGGCCCGTCGTCCCGCGGCGGATACCCGTAGCGCTCGTCCTGCCGCTGGCCGGCCTGGCGCTGCTCCTGCCGAAAATCGCCGACGTGCTGGTCGTGCCGCTGCGGCTCGGGCTCGTGGTGCGGCTCGGGCTGGCGTCCCCGCTGGCGGGGCGGGCGCCACTCGTCGGGCACCGGCACCCCGCCGGGCGGCAGGGCCGGGACGTCCGCCGGCTCCGCCCAGTCGCCGCGCCACCCGTCGTCCGCCCGGGCCGCGCCCCGATTCGGCTCGTCGCGGCGTACCGCCGCCCAGCGGTCCGCGACCCGGTACTCGGTGCCGGTGGCGTCCGAGTGCACCTCGGCCCGCCGCTCCCCGACCCGCATTTCCCGCCCGCGGTCGTCGTCCCGCACCGTGGCCCACCGGTCACCGGCGCGCAGTTGCGACCAGTACTCGTCGCCCTCCGCCCCCGCCTCCTCGGCCGGGTACGACCGCCCGTCCCCCGGTTGCCCTGCCGGCGCGGCGCGACCGGACCCGGCCGCCTCACCCCGCCCCCGGTCGTCCCGGCGGTGCCCGCCGTCACGCGCCCGGTCGTCCCGGCGGTGCCCGCCGTCGCGCCCCCGGTCGTCGCCGTGGCGGGGCCGGTCGGCCGGGTCGCCGTACCCGTGGTCGGCCCGGGACCGGTCGTCCGGCCCGCCCGGCCACGGCCGCTCCTCCGGCGCCGGTGACCAGCGTTCCGCGTACCCGTCGTCGTATCGGCCACGCCGGTCACCGGGCACGGACGCGGTGCCGTCCACGATGGTGTGCCGGGTGGTGACGTGCACGGTCTCGGTGTGCCGGACCATGCCGACCGGGCGGGCCGGGGGCGGGCTCCCGGGTTCCGCCGGCCGACCCGCGCCGTACACGCCGGCCGCCCCGGCGGCGGGCCGCTCGGCGTACCTGCCGGGCGGCCCACCGGCCGGTGACTCCGTGTCGTGTCCGCCGGCCCGGCCGGGCGCGGGCCGCTCGGCGCGCGGGGCCGGCTGCGCCCGACGGGTGTGTTCCTCGTCCTCCCGGTCGGCGTGCCTCCGGCGGGGTGCCGCCTCGTCCTGGGCGCCCGGCGTCCGATCCCAGCCGGTGCCGTCGGCGGGAACCCGGGCCCGGCCAGCACCGGCGGAGTCGTCGACCCCGGCCAGCGCGGCGCTGCTGGCGTCCAGCCGACGGCGCAGCGCGGTCACCGCCTCCTGCGCCCGCTGGGCATGGTCGAGCGCCTGGTTGCCACGCTGGGCGGCGGCCGCGATCTCCCCGCGCAGCTCGTGGCGGAGCTGCTCGATCTCGTCCAGCAGCTCCTCGGTCCGGGCCGGACCCGCGCCGTCGGCACGCAGCGCGATCGACAGGCCGATCAGCACCACGGCCATGATGGCGAGCACGGCGGCGAACCGCAGCGGGCCGTTGCCGTCCGCGACGAGCAGGATCAACGCGGCCACCGGTGCCAGTGCGACACCGATCCAGAAGAGCACGGCGAGCAGCGGGAGGCTGCGCTTGTCAGCGGAGGCGACCGGGGCTGGCATGGATCCGGAGCCTACCGAGACCTGTGCCACCCGAAAAGGGGCGAAGAGGCCTTCCGGCCCCTTCGCCCCTTTCTCGCATTGGTCGGATCAGCTGGTGGCGAGCGCGCCGTCCGAGGAAAACACCAGGCCCACGCTGGCCGCGCCGGTCTTCAGCGCGTTCTTCGTCTGCGGGCCGCCCTGGTCCAGCGAGCTGAACGAGCCGGCCTTGAAGTCGTAGACCTCGATCAGGCCCGCCTGGCACTTCGGCCGCTGCGGGCACTCCGGCGGCCCGGCCAGCACGGTCGCCTGGCCGGAGCACTTGGCGGCCAGGTCGGAGAGGGTGCTGACGCCGTACTTGTCGGCGAACGTCTTGGTCACGGCGAAGGCGTTCTGGTCCTGGGCGGCGGCCGGCGTGCCGAAGACGATGCCCACCTTGTCACCGGCCGCCTTGAGCGCCGCGACGGTCTTCTCCAGCTCCGGCGAGGAGACCGGCGGGGCGTCCTTGCCGTTGGCCTTGGTGTTGAGGAACTCGGCCATGGTCGCCGCGTACTCCGGGACGACCTGGATCTCGCCCTTCTCCAGAGCCGGCTCGTAGAGCTCGCGGTTGCCGACCTGCTGCACCTTGACGTCGTAGCCGGCGGCGGTCAACGCGATCTTGTAGAGCTCGGCCAGGATCTCGTTCTCGGTGAAGTTGGCCGCGGCGACCACGATCTTCCCGCCGGGTCCCTTGGCGACACCCGCCGTGATGCCGTTGGCAGCCGCGAACTCCTCGGCCGCCTTCTGCGCCGTCTTGCGGTCCACGTCGACGGCCTTGTTGAGCTGGATCAGCTTCGGCGTGTCGAGGGCGGCGGACACCTTGTCCAGGGCCGCGATCAGCTGCGGGTTGGCCACGTCGGCGTTGACCGCCGGGATGACGTTGTCGGTGTTCTGGAGCTTCTTGTCGTCGTCGAGCACGACGAGCTGGTCGCCGGCGACCGGGGCGCAGCCCGCCCCGGAGGCCGCCGGTGCCGGGGCGTCGGTGCCGGAGGAGCCGGCGTCGCCGCATCCGGTCAGCAGCCCTGCCGCGGCGAGGGCGCCCACCGCGCCGACCGCCAGGCGTGTACGTGCGCGCATCAGTGCCCGCCTTCCGTGTCCCGGCGCGACCCGTCCGGGCCGGCCGCGTGTCCGACGGGCGAAATCCAGTCGATCGCCCGCTGTGTGCTGACGGGCGACACCCTGCTTCGACCGCCCGCGATCTCCCACCCCAACATCTTTCTCGCGACTCCGACAACCCGAGGCAACGTTTGTCACCGGATCGTCACCAGTCGTCAGCTCCGCCCCGGGCGACAGGCGCCGTGGAACCAGCGCCGCCCGGGCGACAGGCGCCCGTGGAAGATCAGCGCCGCCTCGGACGGCCGGCGCTCAGCCGCCGGCCACCGCCTCCGCCGCCCGGCGGCTCGCCCGGCGACGACCGGCCCGCAGCGGGCGCGGCGTGACGAGCCGTTCCACCACCGCCAACACGAGTTCCAGCAGGACGGCGAGCCCGGCCACCAGCACGCCGCCGGCCAGGATCTGCCCACCGCCGGCCGCGATGTCGAGCCCGAAGCCCGCCCGGATGATCTGGCCCAGGCCGCCGCCGTTGACGAAGGACGCCAGCGCCGCGGTCGCCACCACCTGCACCGCCGCCGTGCGGAACCCGGCCGCCAGGTAGGGCACCGCCAGCGGCAGCTCGACCCGGCGCAGCAGCTGCCAGCCGGAGAAGCCCATCCCGCGTGCCGCGTCCCGGGCCTCCGGGTCGGCCTGCCGCACCCCCGTGTACGCGTTGGCCAGCAGCGGCGGAACCGCGAACACGGCCAGTGCCACCACCACCGACGGCCGGCCGAAACCGAGGAAGGTCAGCGGCAGGATGGTGAGCAGGGCGAGCGTCGGCACGGCGAGCGTGACGTTGGACACCAGCAGCACCAGGCCGCCGCCCCGCCCGGTGTGCCCGAGCCAGAGCCCGATCGGCCAGGCGATCAGGCAACCGAGCAGCACCGCCGCCGCCGACATCGACAGGTGCTCGCCGAGCCGGTCCAGGATCCCGCCCGGATTCGTCCAGTTCAGCGGGTCGTTGAGCCAGACCATTGCCGCCTCGACCGGGTTCACCGAGCCAACCTTCTGTTCGCGACTGCGGGACTCCGCTGCGGCGCTTCCGTCGCGATCACGCCGACCTTCTCCTCAGCCAGGGCGTCAGCAGCCGGCCCGCGCCGGCGAGGACGAGGTCGAGCACCAGGGCGAGCAGGACGCAGAGCAGCGTCCCCGTCATGATCTGTGCCTTGTAGAAGTTGTTCTGGAAGCCGGCGAAGATGAGCTGGCCGAGACCGCCGCGCCCGATCACCACGCCCACCGTCACCAGGGCCACCGTGGAGACGGTGGCCAGCCGCAGTCCGGTGAGGATGCCGGGCAGGGCCAGCGGCAACTCGACCCGGAACAGCCGGCCCCAGCGGCCGTAGCCCATCCCCTCGGCCGCCTCACGGACCTCGGGGGGCACCTGGTTGAGCCCGGCGACGGCATTGCGGACGATCACCAGGAGCGCGTAGAGGACCACCACGCTGAGCACCGTCACCGCGCCGATGCCGAGGTAGGGGGCGATGAACGCGAAGAGCGCCAGCGACGGGATCGTGTAGAGCACCCCGGTGAGGGCCACCACCGGCCCGGCGAGCGATCGATACCAGTACGCGGCCACCGCCAGCGGCAGCGCGATCAGGGCGGCGATCAGCACCGCGCGGACCGTCAGCGAGGCGTGCTCACGCACGGCCGCGAGGATCGTGTCAGAGTTGTCCCGCAGGTACTGCCAGGAGAACCACGGGTTACCCGGGTCGGCCCGGTAGCTCAGGCGGAAGGACATGTGTGGACGTTACCCCGGAGAGCACGAAACCCGCTGAGCCGCGTGCGGCGTCGATCGCGCTGGAGGGCATCCGCAAGCGCTACCCGGACGGCACCGAGGCCGTACGGGAGCTGAGCCTGGAGATCCGGGCCGGCGAGCTGGCGGTGCTGATCGGCCCGTCGGGTTGCGGCAAGTCCACGGTGCTCCGGATGGTGAACCGCCTGATCGAGCCGACCGGCGGCCGGATCCTGCTCGGCGGCGAGGACGTCACCCGGGCGGACCCGGTGCGGCTGCGCCGCCGGATCGGCTACGTCATCCAGAACGTCGGGCTCTTTCCGCACCAGACGGTCAGCGCCAACGTCGCCACCGTGCCCCGGCTGCTCGGCTGGCCGCGCCAGCGCAGCCGCCGCCGGGTCGACGAGCTGCTGGACCTGGTCGGGCTCGACCCCGCCACGTTCGGCCGCCGCTACCCGCACGAACTTTCCGGCGGGCAACGGCAGCGGGTCGGCGTGGCCCGGGCGCTGGCCGCCGACCCGGTGGTGCTGCTGATGGACGAGCCGTTCTCGGCCGTCGACCCGATCGTCCGGACCCGCTTGCAGGAGGAGTTCCTCCGGTTGCAGGCCGAGGTGCGCAAGACCATCGTGCTGGTCACCCACGACCTGGACGAGGCGGTCCGGCTCGGCGACCGGATCGCGGTGCTCTCCGAGGGCGGCCGCCTGGAGCAGTACGACACCCCGGCCGCCGTGCTCGGCGCGCCCGCCACGCCCTTCGTCCGGGAGTTCGTGGGTGCCGACCGGGGGATCCGCCGGCTGGCGGTCACCCCGGTCACCGGCGAGGCCGTCGAACCGCTGCCGGCCGCCGGGGTGGCCGGGCTGCCGACGATGCCGCTGGGCGGGTCGGCGTACGACGCGCTGGGGGTGCTGCTGACCTCGGCGGCGGACCGGGTGGTGGTGACCGACGGGGGACAGCCGGTCGGCGTGCTCAGCCGGGCCCGGCTGCTCGAACTCGGCCAGTCCGGCGGAGGTGCGGCGGCCTGACCGGTGACCGCACCGGCACTCCGGCGCGCGGTGTCGGGTCAGGCGCGGCCGGGTCGGGTGTCAGGCACGGCCGCGCCGGGTGTCAGGCGCGGCCGCCCAGGCTGGCCGCGCCGATGATCCAGCCGGAGAGGAAGCCGTACGTCGCGCCGGTGCCGGCCGACTGGATCGCGGTGAGCAGCGACGGATCCGGGCCGAGGAAGGCGGCGAGCAGCGAGGCGAAGCCGCTGGCCAGGACGTACGCGGCCCAGCCGGAGAAGAACTGCGTGCCCGACGCCTGCACCCGGGCCACCTGCGAGGTGGGCAGCAGGTAGAGGAAGAGGGCGGCGAGGATCACCAGCAGGACGGCCCGCAGGTTCCCGGCGAGCAGGCCGGTCTCCCCGTCGCCGTCGAACCGCCAGGCCGGCCAGGAGAGCAGTTGCAGGAACCAGCCGCCGGCGGTGTTCGGGTCGGTGCCCGCGGCCCAGCCCACGTACGCCGGGCTGCCGCAGACCGCCACCAACAGGAGTACGGCGAGCGCGCCCGTGCCGGCCGCCGTCCCGTAGCGACCGCCGGTCCGTGACGGGTTGGTCAGGGCCATGACCGGGTCAGTTCCCGGCCGACCGCGGAGGGCAAACCTGCCCGGGACCGCCGGTCACCGTCAGCGCCGCGGGTGTGTCATCAGGTAGTCGATGAAGGCCGCGCGCAGCAGCGGCGCCGACTCCTCGTAGCCGTGCCCGGTCAGCTCCCGCCACAGTGCCACGGCCTCGTCGATCGTCGGCCCGACCGAGTTGGGTGCGCCGTCCAGGGCCGCGGCCTCGTCCGCGTTCGGCAGGTGCCGCAGGACGGACCAGTAGAAGCCCACGTCGCGGCGCTCCCGGGCGACCGCGAACGCCCGCTCCCGAAGCTCCTCAGTGGACAGCGCGTCGAGTTCCTCGAAGGACGGGCCGGCGGAGGTCGATGGTGTGTCGGTCATGTCGCCGAGCCTAACCGGCGAGATCACTCCCGGCCCGGTGGACGCGGCACCGGCTCACCTGTCGCCGGCGTCCCAGTGCCGGGGCCCGGCCTCCCGGTGCCGGGACCCGGTCTCCCACCGCGGGTCGCTCCAGGGGTCCACGGGGCTCTCGGGGGACTGCGTCGGCACGGCGGGCGGCCACTCGCCGACCGGGTCCGCCGCGGGCGCCGACCAGCCCGCCCCGGACCGGCGGTCACCGGTCCGGCCCGGTTCCGCCGCCGCGCCGCTCGCCGGTCGCCCGAAGGTCTCGACCAGCCGGGTGACCACCAGCCCGACGCCGAGCACCGCCCCGCCGACCGCCCACCGGCTCACCGTCCACCCCCGGGCCCGCACGTACTCGACGGCGACCGTGACCAGGCAGATCGCCAGCAGGGGGCCGAGGACGCCGCCCCGGCGACCGTAGGCGCTGGTGCCGGCGAGCAGCGCCACGCCGACGGCCAACACCGTCCAGTCCAGCCCGGCGGTGGGCGCGACCGGGCCGGTGCCCCGGCTGGCGGTGAGCAGGCCGGCCAGCGCGGCCAGCACCGTGGAGACGACGATCGCGCCGGAGGTGACCACCGCCGCCACCACGCCGCGGCGGCGGGCCGGGTCGACGACCGGACGGAACCGGCCGACCACCCGGCGGACCGCCCGCACCGAACCGAAGAACCCGCCGAGCACCGCCACTGCCGCGAACCCGATGAAGAGGGGCAGCGCGTTGCCGCCCGGGTCGTAGTCGCCCTGCGGCAGGACCGGCGCGGAGCGCTGTTCGACGTACACGATCACGCCCGCCGCGCCGGCGAGGGTGGCCGCCCAGCCCGGGACGTGCAACACCACCACGGCCAGCGCCAGGGCGAGGCCACCCAGCGCGGCCACCGCCACGGCCGGTCCGACGGCAGCCGCCGCGCCCCGGTCGCCCTGCTCGGCCATGTGCAGCGCGGCGGCGACCAGCACCGGACCGATCGCCAGGTTCACCGCCGCGGTCCGCAGGCTCAACCCGGCGGCCAGCGTCAGCAGCCCGAGCACGACCGCGTCGAGGAGCAGCGAGCGCAGCCCGTCGCCACGCAGCGCGGCCGGGTTCTCCTGCCAGAGCAGGTAGCCCAGCGCGACCAGCCCGACCAGGAGCAGCGACTCCCACACGAGATGGACGGCGAACCGGTCCCGCCCGGGTTCCCCGTGCGCGGGATCGTCGAAGACGTTCTCCAGAACCGAGGCGGGGATGCCCGACGAGGGCTCGGCGGACAGGTCACGCCCAGTTTCCTCGTATCCCATGACGCCGCCTCCCACGAGAGGCCGCCCGTCCAGTCCGACGCGCGGGCGGACCGGGGGCGGCGTTGCACTCCGGTCGCAGGCACCGTACCCGCGCGGGCGGTCGGGCGTAACCCCCTGAGATCAGCGCGGGCCGGGGCGGCCCTCCCGGTTGCCGGGCTCGCGGTCCTCGTCGTCCTCCTGCTCGGGAACGCGGCAGGAGCGCTCCAGCCAGAGCGCCGCCGCCACCAGTGCCAGCCCGGCGAGCAGCCCGGCGCCGGCGACCGGGCGGTCGTCCATCGCGGCGTCCGTACGCTCCACGAAGAGCCAGCCGGTCAGCCCGGCGTAGAACCCGGCGAAGATCGCCCCGGCGAGCGCGGACGCCTTGGCCAGTACCACGAACCGGGCGACCAGCAGCGGGTTGACCGGGTCACGGCCCGGCCTGCGCTCGATCCGGCCCCGGGTGTTCACGGCGGCGTACCCCTCCAGCACGGCCAGCGCGGCGAGGGTGACCACCGGCAGCCAGGGCAGATCGGGCAGGTGGTCGTAGTAGAGAGCGCTGATCAGCAGCCAGGCCACCGCGGCGGCCCCGAGACCGGCCACGACCAGGGTGGAGATCCGGGTGGGGCCCATCCGGGACCGGTCGGGACCCGCCCCGCCCGGTCGTGGGGATCGCGCCTGCGTCATGCCGGCCGGCTCCACTCGGTCATGCCGTCGACTCTATCGCCAGATCCGGCCGGGGGCGCAGATCCAGGGCGTCGTCGGCCGCCGGGCCGGTGTTGAGCAGGTCGGTCAGCCAGCCGTGCCCGGGCAGCCGGCCGTACGGCTGGATGTCGATCCACGGGCGCAGCACGAACGCCCGCAGGTGGGCCCGGGGATGCGGCAGGGTCAGCTCGGGGTCGTCGCTGCGCACCGGCTCGTCGTCGGCCCACACGGCGATGACGTCCACGTCCAGGGTGCGCGGCCCGAAGCGCCGCTGCGGGTCGCGGGTGCGCCCGGCGGCGCGCTCCGCCGCCCGGGCCCGCTCCAGCCAGTCGTACGGGGTCGCGGCCGGATCCTCGGCCAGCAGCACGGCGTTCAGGTACGCGGGCTGGTCCTGATCCCCCCACGGCGGGGTCTCGTAGACGCCGGAGGCCAGGAGCACCGTGTCGCCGAACGTCGAGACGGCCGAGCGCAGGTGTGCCAGCCGGTCGCCGAGGTTGCTGCCCAGGGAGAGGACGGCGCGGGTCACCGGTCGCGCCGCCGCGTCATGGTGACCGCCACGTCGGTGAAGGCGTGCGGGACGGGCGCCTCCGGCTTGTGCACGGTGATCGTGGCGACCTCGACCCGGGGGTCGGCCAGGCAGACGGTCAGCAGCCGGTCGGCGAGCGTCTCGATCAGGTTGACCGGCTCGCCGGTGACCACCGCGACCAGCCGCTCGGCCAGCTCGCCGTAGTGCACGGTGTCGCCCACCTCGTCGGAACGGGCCGCCGGGGTCAGGTCGAGTTCCAGGACGGCGTCGACGACGAAGTCCTGCCCCTGGACGCGTTCGAAGTCGTACACCCCGTGCCGGCCGTGCGCCCGCAGGCCGGTCAGCTGGATCCGGTCGGTCATCGGTCTCCTCCCTGTTCGGTGGTGTCGGCCGCCTGGTCGACGCCCGGGTGGGTCGCGCGGGCGTCGCCCTCGGTCGCGGGTGCGAGACGGGGCGCGCCCGTCGCCCGCCACACGGCCAGGGCGTCCACGGTGGCCCGGACGTCGTGCACGCGTACGCCCCAGGCGCCGGCCGCCACCGCGAGCAGGCTGGTGGCGACGGTGGCCACGTCGCGGTGGCCGGTCGGCCGGGGTGCGCCGTCGGGACCGGCCAGCAGCCGTCCCAGGTACGACTTGCGGCTGGACGCGAAGAGCAGCGGGAAGCCGAGGCTCAGCAGCTCGGGCAGGCGGGTGCTCAGCTCCCAGTTGTGCGCGGCCGTCTTGGCGAAGCCCAGCCCGGGGTCGATCACGATCCGGTCGGCGGCGATCCCGGCCCGCAGCGCCTCGTCGACGCGCTGGCCCAGCTCCGCGCGGACGTCGGCGACCACGTCGGTGTAGCGGGCCAGTTCCCCCATCTCGCGGGAGTGGCCGCGCCAGTGCATCAGCACCCACGGGCAGCCGGCGTCCCGGACCACCCGGGCCATGTCGGGGTCGGCGAGGCCGCCGGAGACGTCGTTGACCACGGCCGCGCCGGCGGCGAGGGCCGCCTCGGCCACCCGGGCGCGGGTGGTGTCGATGCTGATCGGCACCCCGGCGGCGGTCAGCTCCCGGATGACCGGTACGACCCGGGCCGCCTCGGTCTCCGCGTCGACCCGGTCGGAGCCGGGCCGGGTGGACTCTCCGCCGACGTCCACCAGGTGGGCGCCCTCGGCCCGCAACCGCACGCCGTGTCCGACGGCGGCATCGAGGTCGGCGTACCGTCCGCCGTCGGAGAAGGAGTCGGGCGTGACGTTGAGGACGCCCATCACCACCGGGGTCGAGGCCCGTACCAGATCGGTCACGGCTAGACGGTACCGGTCGATCGGGGTGCCCCGGGTGGGCCGGGTCGGGGGCAGTGACATGCGCATTCGAACAGGTGTACGATCGGTCGTCTGGGCCGGATCGGGCAGACTCTTCGCGGCTTGTCGCAAAGAGTGGCTGCCCGTACCCTTTGGAATTGCCCGGCATCGAGATGGCGAAGCCTGGAGGGAGGGCCGAAGCGGGAAAATCCGCCCAAAGCTCACCACCCTCCGTGGTGGGTAACGAACGCAGGGTCGCCGACGCTGCGCACGGGAAGCATCGTTCCCGCCAGGCACACCTACTGCACCACCGCGGCGCCGCCGGCCGCGACTTGGGGAGGTTCCAGTGATCGCCATCGAGCTGATGGAGACGGTGACGTCCACCGCCGCCCACACGCTCTACGCCCTGGCGTCGACTCCACTCGCCGAGCCCGCGCCCAAGGGCATCGACACCAACGGTGTCGTCACGTTCTTCGCCAGCAAGATCGCCCCGATCCTGCTGGCCGTGCTGGGCGTCATCTTCATCGGGCGCGCCAGCCGGGGTGAGATTTCCAAGGTGCTCACCAGCTCGGCCATCGCGATCGTCGGGCTCGCTTTCATCGCCGGAGCCGCCACACTGTTCTTCATCGGCGACTACCTGATCGACCTGATCTTCGAATAGGCGCGGGCACGAGATGCGGCTGCGCACCGACGACGACATCTACCGGGCCCGTCTGGTCTATCTCGGGCCGCCCGGCTACACCCTTCCGGTCCACCTGCCGTACGCCCAGTACGGCCTGTTCATGCTGCTCGTTCCCCTCTACATGTTCATCCACTGGCTGTTCACGCTGCGGGTCGAGCTCTTCCCGGCCTGGGAGATCGCGCTCGCCATCGTGAGCACCTCGTTCATCTTCCGGTACGTCGACCCGGACCGGCCCGCGCGCATGGTGATCCGCACCGCGCTGACCGACTGGCGGCGGACCCGGGAGCCGGCCGCGGAGCAGCGGGATCCCCGCCTGGTCGGCAGCCGGATCAGGATCCGGGAGGAACTGGCATGACCGGTCGCACGCCGACCAGGCAGCCGAACGACGCGGGTGAGGCGGTCGCATGAGTCGCAGTTCCACGCCGGGTTCCCCGGCAGGGCGTCCGGTCGCACCGCTCGGTAACCGTGCGCGGTCGTTCGACTACCCCAACGACCCGGAGGCGGACGAGGCCACCCTCGATCCCGCGCTCGCGACGAGGCCCGGGCACGGCGGTGTCGGCGTCTTCCAGGCGCCCCGTCCGGTCCAGCGCCGGCCGGCACGGTCCGAACAACCGCATGCCGCCACCGGCGACAGCGCCGACATCGACTCCCCCTTCCTCGACCTGTTCGGCGGGACGCGCCCCGGCACGACGCGGCCGGCCGCCCCGCACGGGGGTGCCGGTCGGGAGCAGCCCGCCATCCCGCAGCAGCCGGCCGCCGTCGAGCCGGCCCCGGCCGCACCGGCCCCCGCCACCCTGCCGCCGGCCGCCCGACCGACCGAACCGGTCGACCGTGCGCCCGCAGGGGAGGTCCCGCCGGGCGTCGACGCCCGGCCCGCGCCGTACGAGACGCCCGCCCGGCCACCGGCAGCCCCGTACGAGCCGCCCGCCCGGCCGGCCCGGTCGCGGGTGCCGCACCAGACCGGGGACCGGCTGCCCACGGTCCGCCCGGCCGCGGACGACGTGCCGGCAACGCCCCCGCCCACCGCTGCGGCACTTCCCTACCAACCGGCCCCGGTCGATCCGCCGCCGCACCAGGCGTCGCCGCACCCGGCGCCGGCCGATCCGCCGTCGCCCGGCGCGGCGCGGGAGCGGCCGGCCCGGCGCACCGGCGAGCGAGCCCCGGAGCGGGACGGCCGGGAGACGAAACCGCCGCGCCAACGTGGCGTCAGCCGGCGCGACCAGCCCACCAAGCCGGCCCGGGTCAAGCCCCCGAAGATCAAGTTCGGGGACCGGGACCCGGCGGTCGAGCTGGCCGTCACCGAGATCGCCGGCCACCTGACCTTCACCCCCAACACCGTCACCGCCTGGTACTGGCTGCCCGAGGTCCGCTGGGCCTTCCGGCCGGACGCGGAGCGGGAGGCCCTGCTCTCGGCGATCTCCGAGCAGTACGCCGGGCTGGCCGGCTTCCGGCTGCACCTGCGGCGCACCACCCGGCCCTTCCCGGCCGACGAGTGGGCCCGCACCATCGACGCGCACACCGCCGCCCCGCTGCCCGACGTTCCGGGCACGGCCGGCTGGGGCGACCACCTGGTGGCCGCGCAGCGGCACCTGCTCTCGGTCAACCACGCCGAGGGGCAGACCTACCTCGGCGTCACGTTCGCCCGGCGGTCCCTCGGCGACTCGCTCACCGAGCGGCTGCTGCGCACCTTCGGGCGGGGTGTGGCCGAGGGCGAGCGCCGCAAGCTCGGTCGGACGGTCGAGCAGTTCGACGAGGTGCTGGGCGCGTTCGGCATGCGCGGGCGGCGGGTCACCGCACAGGAACTGGAGTGGCTGCTCTACCGCTCGGTGGCGCTCTGCATGGCGCCACCCGGCCAGCTCTCCCCGCTGACCGACGGCCGGTGGGAACGCGGCGACCTGCTCGCCCTCACCGAGCAGGTCGAGCGCTACCGCAGCCCGTACGGCTCCACGGTGAAGCTGGTCAACCGGATGACCGGCGAGGAGCGCCACGTCGCCGTACTGGCGGTCGGCCGGATGGAGCCGCTGGAGATCCCCGAGCGGCACGAGCCCTGGCTGCACTTCCACGAGCGGCTGCCCTGGCCGATGGAGCTCTCGACCCGCGTCGACATCCTCGGCTCCGGCGACTCCTTCCGTAACCTCGAACACCGGCTACGGATGATCCGCTCCCAACAGCTCGACTACGCCGAGCACGGCATCGACGCCCCGCCCGAGCTGGAACGGCTCGCCAAGCGGGCCCTCGTGATCGGCGACGAGATGACCACCGGCCTGCCGGTCGACTCCGCCCGCGCCCACGGCTGGCACCGGATCGCCGTGGGCGGCCGCAACCGTGAGGAATGCCTGGAGCGGGCCCGTCGGCTGATCCAGCTCTACTCCCGCGAGCTGCGCATCTCGCTGCAACACCCGAAGAACCAGGACTGGCTGGCCCGCGAGTTCATCCCCGGCGAGCCGATCGCCAACACCGGCTACGTGCGGCGGATGCCGGTCAACCTGCTCGCCGCCGCGCTCCCCCAGGCCGCCTCCACCGTCGGCGACCGGCGGGGTGACCTGATCGGGCGGACGGCCGGCACCTGCCGCCGGCCGGTCTTCCTCGACCTGCACTTCCCGATGGAGGTACGCGAACGCTCCGGGCTGGCCGTCTTCGTCGCCGAACCGGGCGGCGGCAAGTCGACCCTGCTCGGCGCGCTCGGCTACCTGGCGGCCCGGCGCGGGGTCCAGGTGACCCTGCTCGACCCGTCCGGCCCGCTGGCCCGGCTCTGCGCCATGCCGGAGCTGCGCCCGTACTCGCGGGTGCTGAACCTGACCGGCTCCGAACACGGCACGCTGGCCCCGTACTCGCTGATCCCGACGCCGCTGCGCAGCGAGTTCGGCAGTGGCGCGGCGGGCGACCGGGAGTTCGAGATCGCGGTCTCCAACGCCCGGGCCGAGCGGCGGATGCTGGTGCAGGACATCTGCATGATGCTGGTGCCCCCGCAGGTCGCCCGCGAGGCGTCCACCGCGACCCTGTTCCGGCACGCCGTACGCCAGGTGCCCGCCGAGGAGACCTCCACCCTGGACGACGTGGTCGCCTGCCTCAGCCAGCTCGACGACGACGCCGGCCGGGAGCTGGCCAACCTGCTGCTGGACACCGCCGAGATGCCGTTGGCCATGCTCTTCTTCGGCCGGCCGCCGGAAGGGCTGCTGGGGGCGGACGCGGCGCTCACCGTGATCACCATGGCCGGGCTGCGGCTGCCCGACCTGAAGATCGAGCGGGAGTACTGGTCCGCCGAGGAGGCGCTGGCCCTGCCGATGCTGCACACCGCGCACCGGCTCGCCGTACGCCGCTGCTACGGCGGCTCGATGTCGTCCCGCAAGCTCGTCGGCCTGGACGAGGCGCACTTCATGGAGGGCTGGCGCTCCGGGCGGTCCTTCCTGGTCCGGCTCGCCCGCGACTCCCGCAAGTGGAACCTCGCCGCGCTGGTGGCCTCGCAGAACCCGCGCGACATCCTCGGCCTCGACGTGCAGAACCTGGTCTCCACCGTCTTCGTCGGCCGGATCGCCGAGGACGCGGAGATCGCCTCCGAGGCGCTACGCCTGCTGCGGGTACCGGTGGACGACGGCTACGAGGCGACGCTGGCCTCCCTCTCCACCGCCGACGCCACCAGCGCCACCCGGCTCGGCTTCCGCGAGTTCGTGATGCGGGACGTCGACGGGCGGGTGCAGAAGGTCCGGGTCGACGTCTCGTACGTCGACGGTCTGCTGGACCACCTCGACACCACTCCCGCCGCGATAGCCGCGGCGGCCGGGGTACTGCCGGCAATCCTGCCGAACATGGAGGCGTGACATGGCGCGGGCCCGGGCACGGTTGGCGGCGTTCCTGCTCGCGCTCGGCGTACTCGCCGGTGCCACCATCGGCTGGCCGGCCGTCGGCGCCGCCGCTGCCGCCCCGACACCACTGACGGCCCAGGCCGCAGCCGACCTCTGCACCACGCAGGAGTGGCAGGCAGACTTCCGCGCCTGCGTCGCCAAACTCAAGGAAGTCGCGGACACCGAAGTAAAGTGCCGGAACGCACCGACCCCCGGTGCGCCCGACTCGGGGCTGGCCGGCTGGTTCGCCTCCCGCCCGGAGTCGGCCAAGCTGCCGGGCCCGAAGGGTCTCTACAGCGACTACGGCTACGCCGGATACAGCTACTCGACGTACGACGTCGACAGCGGCTGCGCGACGACGGTCCTGCACCCCGACTACAAGTTCACCAACACCGTGGCCAACGGAGAGTTCATGGTGGCCACGGCCATCGTGGGCGCCTCGAACGCGCTGCGGGAACGCGCCTGGGATCCGCGTTCGATGTGGGGTTGGGCGGACCCGCTGGTGGATCAGGCCACCAAGGCCGTCTACCAGAAGGTCTTCAGCGTCTTCGGCATCGTCACGCTCTGCGTGGTCGGTCTGTATCTGCTTTGGCGCTCCCGCCAGTCGGACATGAGCAACGCGATGACCACGGCGGGTTGGGCCCTGCTGGTGATGGTCGCGGTGACCGCCCTGGCCGCCTGGCCGGTCAAGTCGGCCAACATCGCCGACGGCACCCTCGTCACCACCCTGGGCGTGGTGCACGACGCCGTCGGTCCAGCCACGAAGGACACCCCTCCGAGCCAGTGCGATGACCCAAACCCAGAAGCATGCAAGGACAACCGTCCGCCTGCAGTCCGGGCAAGTGACACCGCGGCCGAGGCCATGCTCTACCGCAACTGGCTGCGCGGGGTGCTCGGCTCGGCGGACACCGAGACCGCGAAGAAGTACGGCCCGGCCCTCTACGACGCCAAGTCGCTCTCTTGGGAGGAGGCGGCGAAGCTCCGGTCGAACCCGGCTACGCGGGAAGCCACCATCAAGGCGAAGCAGCAACAGTGGGCGAGAGTTGCGCAGCAGATCGAAACGGAGGACCCGGAGGCGTACGAGTACCTCCAGGGCGTCCGGGACATGGACCGGGTGGGCGCTGGCTTCATCGCGGTGCTGGCCGCTGGGCTCTTCGCGATGTTCGACCTGACCGCCTCGCTGCTGGTGCTGTTGGGCTTCCTGATCTTCCGTTGGGCGGTGATCGCCGCGCCGATCCTGGGCACGGTGGGTCTGATGCGCCCGGCCAGCGCCGGGCTACGGCGGCTGGCGAACGCGGTGGTGGCCGCCGTGTTCAACATCGCCATCTTCGGCACCGGCGCCGCCATCTACCTCTTCGCGGTCGATCTCATCATGAGCACGCCGACCCTGCCCGGCTGGCTCCAGGTGGTGCTGGTCTGGCTCTGCGGTGTGGTCGGCTGGCTGCTGCTCCGCCCCTACCGACGGATCACCCAGCTCGGCGGGAAGGACAACAGCGAGGCGGTCAGCTCGGCCGGATCCTGGCACCGGCGGTTCTTCCGCGACATGCGCGCTGCCGCACGGCTCGACGTGGCGGAGCCCGGCGGCACGGCCGAGCCGACGAAGGGCCGGCGTCGTGCCGTCGTGGCCGAGCAGACCACCATCCGGCCAGAGGCCCGGCTGGAGGATCCGGCGCACGCCGCCACCCGCGCCGGCGAGGAGCGGCAGCGGCCCGACGGCCGCGAGCCCGTCACCGAGACGGAACCACCGGCCACCGAGGAGCGCGCCGCGGCCCGTCCGGTGGCGCCTCGACCCCGCCGGCGGCAACCGGCCAGTTGGACGGAACCCGACGTACCGGACGAGAACCCGTCGTTCGTCATCTACCGTCCCGGGTCGGCGGAGCGTGAGCCGGAGCGTTCCACTCCGCGGATTCGCTCAGAGGCGCGGTGAGTGGGGTGCGTCGGGCGGTCGAATTCCTGGTCACCCGGGTGCTCCGGTCCCGGCTCGGCATCGCGCTCGGCATCGCCGTCGTGGTGTTCGGGATCATCGGGGCGGCGCGGCTGGTCTCGGGGCCCGGCGACCCGACGGCCGGGCTCAGCAACCGCCCGAGTCAGCCGATCACCACGGTCGCCCCGACCGCCGGTGACGACGGGGCCCTCTCGACGGGCGCTCCCCCGTCACCCGTCACCCGGCCCGGAAACCTCACACCGGAGAAGACCGCCGAGCGCTTCGCCGCCGCCTGGCTCGGCAAGCCCGGCGTCACGGCAGACCAGTGGCACAAAGGGCTGCGTCCGCTGTCGACCCCTGCCCTGACCGAGAAGATGGCCGGTGCCGACCCGTCAGGGGTGCCAACCGGACAGATGACCGGCGAGGTCACACTCCGGGCCCGGGCCGAGAACTTCGTCGAGGTGTCGGTCCCGCTCGATTCGGGACAGCTCCGTCTCGAACTGGTGGCGCCCGACGGACGGTGGCTGGTGGACGCGGTGGACTGGGAGCAGAAATGAGCGACGAGATTCGACCGCGCCGTCGACAGCTTCGACTCGGCGCCCTGGCCGCCGCGTTGACCGCGACGTTCGCCCTACTCTGCTGCACGGGCGGCGCCGGCGCCTTCTTCCTTACGGAGCTGGGCGGCGACGCCAGCGATCCGATGACGGCGGCGAGCATGGAATGCAGGGAGAACCAGCAGGTCGACGTCCGGGGGAGCATGCCCCGGATGTCCGAGTACGGCGAGACGCAGCTCCGCAACGCGGCCCGGATCATCAAGGTCGGGCAGGATATGAAGGTGGCACCGCGCGGATGGGTCATCGCCGTGGCGACCGCCATGCAGGAGTCCCGGCTGCGCAACCTGGCGAACCGGACCGTAGGCGAGTCGGAGGACCTGCCCAACGAGGGCGTTGGCGCCGACCACGACTCTGTTGGTCTCTTCCAGCAACGGGCGGGTTGGGGCAGCGTCGCTCAGCGGATGACGCCCGAGTACGCAGCCCGGAAGTTCTACGAGAAGCTGGTGAAGGTGCCCGACTGGCAGCGGATGTCGCTGACCCGGGCCGCACAGGCCGTGCAGATCAGCGCCTTCCCGGACGCGTACGCCAAGCACGAGGAACTTGCCTCCAAGATCGTCAACGCGATGGCCGGCGGGGCGGCCCGGATCGCACTGGTGAATGGGAAGCAGGCGTGCGATCGCGCCGCTGGCGGGGAGATCGCCGCCTCGGGGTGGACGGCTCCCATTCCGGGCGGCGTCGGCTCGGGCTTCCGCACGGCGAGCCGGCCCGGGCACAACGGGGTCGACATCGCCGCCCCGAAGGGGACTCTGATCCGGGTCGCCGCCACCGGCCGCGTTCTCGTATCCCGCTGCGATCCCGACAACCGGGGCCGGCTCACCTGCGACGTGGACGGCTGGCCGAACAAGGGCGGCTGCGGCTGGTTCGTCGATGTCCTGCACGCCGGTAAGTTCGTCACCCGCTACTGCCACATGGTGAGCAAGCCCCGCGTCGCTGTCGGCCAACTCGTCGAGGCCGGCCAGGTCATCGGCGAGGTGGGCAGCAGCGGCAACTCATCTGGCCCGCACCTGCACTTCGAGGTGCACGAAGACGGAGACCGGTCCAGCCGGGGCGCTGTCGACCCAGCGCCGTTCATGCGGTCGCGGGGCGCACCGCTCAAGAGTGCGGGATGAGACGCCCAGCATCATGAACGAGCCGTTCCCCGACCCGTTCGCCGGCCAACCGGACTGGGCGCCCCGGCCACCCCAGCCCATCGAGATCGTGCCGGCCACCGGTCGGGTCGAGCTGCGCGGGCGGCGGGTGCTGGTCGGCCTGCCCGGGCTCGGCTGGCGCGGTGACCTACGCGCAGACGAACGGGTGGTCCAGGGCAGCCGGACCTACGTGCCGGTCATCCCCGAGCACGAGTGGTACCGGGCGGAGTCCGATCAGGTGGAGGTGTTCGCGCCGCTGGTCCCGGTCGAACGGGTCTGGGTGGAGACCGTGAGGGCCCAGCGGTCGGATGCCTCGACAGGCGGGGACACAGGCGTCCGCCTGGTCTCCCTGGATGCTCCTGCGCACCGCACGCCGACCCCGGTATTCGAGGCGGACGCTGTGACGGGCCGTCGGGTGGTGCACGTGGTCGATTCCGTCGAACATCGGGACCTGCGGGCGGTCACCGAGACCTATTCGGGCGCGGAGGGCGACATCTGCGTCCGGGTGACACCGGAGGTGGAGTGGTACCGCTGGGCCTGGCGGGGCCAGTCACCGACCACACTGGAGGTGCCGGTTCACCTGCTTTGGATCGAGTGAGGTTTCAACCGATCTTGCGGCCACCGCAGACTCGCCATCCTTCATCACTTTCCGCGACGTCGAATACCCAGTCCTCACGCCGGCTGCTCCGAGGCTGGCCATTGGCCGAGCCTGAGATGGTGAGCGTTGTAGTGACAGATTCGCCCTCACGGTTCTCCTTTCGTGTGAGCGGCCCCCAGCTGACCCTGACAACAACACCAAAGTTCGCCTCCCGCTGCTCGATCTCACTGCGCAGGCTGGAGACTGCGGCCCGATCGCCGGCCCCCTCGCAGGTAAATAGGTCTGCTCGGGTGTCGTTGCGGTCCACGAGGAAAGCGCGGAGATAGTTGTCCACCACTACGTCGGGAGCGCTCCGGTCGGGTGTGGCGGCTCGGTTGTAGAGAACGTATCCGGCGGCCACCCCGCCGAGGCAGAGCGCCACGACGACGCTCGCGACCACGGTGACCACAGTGCGCAGCCGCCGCCGGGGCCGCTCCGGCGCCGGGGCTGTCGAGGGCGGCGCCAGGTGGTCGGACGGGGGCCGTTGCGCCGGTACGCGGGAGACCTGGGAACCGGCGGGGGGCTGCACTGATTCCACCCCCTGAGGCTAGCGGCTGGGGGCGGGAGACCCAATGCCCCAGATCCAGCGGATCGTGACGGACCCCTCCCCATCGGTGAGTTCCACGACAACACCGGCGCAGCGCCGTCGCGCATCCCGGACGAGTCGCCCCGGCTGGGTTACCGTCTCTGCGCGGGGAGGGGTTGCCAACCTCGGGCAGAGGGGGTGGACGCGGTGGCCGGTCCGAAGGCACGCACGAACCGCGCCGCCGCACTGCACCGGCGGGCTGCCGCCATCGCGACCGCCGCCGCCGGCGTCCTCGACGACACCCGTCCCGCTCCCGCCGACCAGCGCCGCCAGTACGAGCTGGCCGACCGCCTCCGGTCCGCGGGGGCGGTGCTGGCTCCGGGCTGGGCGGGCGCTCCCCTGGAGACGATGGCGCCGACCGCGCCGGCCGGTGAGGGCCCACCGGCCTTCGTCCGGGTCGGCACGGCCGCACCGCTGGACGACGCGCGGTTCCCCGCCCTGGTGCCGCTGCTCGGCACGGGTCACCTCGCGGTGGACGTCGACGCCCGGGATCCCCGGGTGGCGGGGCTGCTCCGGGCCGTACTGCTGCGGGTGTTGGCGGCGACCCCGGCCGGGGCGTTGCTGGTCCGCGCGGTGGACGCGACCGGCACGGTCCTCGCGCCGTTCGCGCCGCTCGCGGACGCGGGTCTGCTGCCGCCTCCGGCGGTGGACGTCGCGGGTCTGCGGGCCGTGCTCACCGAGGCGGAGCAGTGGGTGGCGCCGGGGACGAGCGGGCGTCGCCGGCACGACCGGACGCTGCTGCTGGTGATCGCCGCGCTGCCCGAGTCGACCGGGCCCACCGACCTGGCCCGGATCGAGGCCCTGGCCGAGCCGGGCCGGGCCGCCGGGCTGCACCTCGTCGTCGCGGGTTGGCCACCGCCGAGCCCGCACGGCAGCCGGGAGCCGCTGCCGCGGGCGACGACGCTGGCGATCCGGAACGCGTACGCGCTGCTGGGTGACCCGCCCGGCGGGTCGTTCGCCGGGCCCGGCGCCGATCCGCCCGGGCTGAACTCACCTGTCTTCGTCGAGGCGGACCCGCCCGCCGCACTCGTCGACGCGGTCTGCCGCCGGCTGGCCGCGCAGGTGGAGGCCGGCTCGCGGCTGGCGTTGACCGACCTGCTGCCGGCGGCCGACGAGGAGTTGTGGTCGGCGAGCGGGGTGGACGGGCTGGTCACGACCATCGGCGACGCCGGCGGCCGGCCGGTGTCGCTCGGCTTCGCCGAGCTGACGCCGCACTGGCTGGTCAGCGGCCGTTCGGGGGCGGGCCGGTCCACCTTCCTCAGCACCGCGCTACTCGGCCTGACCGCCCGGTACGGCCCCGACGAGTTGGCCCTCTACCTGGTGGACCTCGCCGACGCCGAGTCCTTCGTGGAGTTCCTCCAGACCGAGCGGGACCGGTCGTGGATCCCGCAGGTCCGGGCCGCCGCGATGGCCGCCGACCGGGAGTACGTGCTGAGCCTGCTCGACGGGCTGACCACGGAGGTGCGGCGGCGGGAGGAGGCGGGCACCCGGGCCGGCGGGCAGCGTTTCGCCGAGTTGCGGCAGCACCGGGCCATGCCCCGGATCGTCTGCGTGCTCGACAATCTCCCGCTGCTCTTCGCGGAACGGGACCGGCTGGCCGCCGACGCCGCCGCCCGGCTGGACGCGCTGGCCCGGACGGGGCGTGCCTACGGGGTGCACCTGGTGCTGGCCGGCGAGGGTGACCTGGGGTTGGGCTCGCGTACCGACCGGGATTCGGTGTTGGGGCAGTTCCCGGTGCGGGTGGCGTTGCCCGGCGGGGGCTCGGTGCTGGAGCCGACGAACGACTCCGCGGCCGGGCTGCCGGTGGGCAGCGCGGTGGTGAACACCGCGGGCGGGCTCGGTGGGCCCCGGGGAGCGATCCGGGGGCACGAGCGGATGGTCCGTTTCCCGGACCCGCAGGACCACCCCGACACGGTGGAGGAACTGCGGCACCGGCTCTGGTCGGCCCGCCCGGAGGGCGCCACCCCGCCGGTGGTGTTCGCCGGTTACGCCCGCCCGCTGCTGCGCAACGATCCCCGGCACCGGGCCGCGCTGGCCGGCCAGGCGCCCGGTGCCGCCGCTCTGCTGGGCCGGGCGGTCGACGTGCCCCGGACCACCGTCGCGGTGCCGCTCGGGCCCGCTCCGGGGCGCAACCTGGCGGTGCTCGGCCCGGGGCCGGAGGCGGCACTGTTGCTCGCCACCGCCGCCCGCAGCACCGCGGCCCACCATCCGCCGGGAGCCGCCCGGTTCGTGATCGCCGCGCCGGACGAGGACTGCCGCCCGCTCGCCGGGGCGTTGGCGGCCGAACTGGCCGGGCGGCATCCGGTGGAGTCGGTGGACCTGGCCGGCCTGCTCACCGCCCTGGACGGCACGGAGCCGGCCTACCTGGTGGTCTTCGGCCTGGACGTGCCGACGCCGGAGCAACTGCCCCCGGAGCGCCTGCGCGCGCTGCTGCGGGACGGGCCGCCCGCCGGCCGGCACCTGCTCGGCCGCTGGCGGACGGTGCCGTCGTTCGCCGCGCTGCTGGAGCCCGGGGACGAGGTGGACAAGCTTGCCGCCGTGGCCGTGGTGGACCTGCCGGGCGCCCAGCTCACGTCGGTCTTCGGGCGGCCGGTGCAGTGGCGGCCCCGCCCCGGCCGGGCGGTGCTCTGGGACGGCCCGGGCGAGCAGGGCACGGTGCTGGTTCCGTTCGCCGAGGAGGGGGAGCCGGCATGACTCGCGGCGGGGCACGGACCAGTGCGGCCCATGCGGGGCCGGGGCGGCAGCGTTCCGGCGCCGACCCGGCGCCCGGTCGTAGCGACGGCGACGGGCC
Organism: Micromonospora sp. NPDC047074; assembly: GCF_040643815.1. Taxonomy (NCBI): domain Bacteria; kingdom Bacillati; phylum Actinomycetota; class Actinomycetes; order Micromonosporales; family Micromonosporaceae; genus Micromonospora; species Micromonospora sp. NPDC047074. The sequence goes on along the minus strand of NZ_JBEYVB010000008.1, from coordinate 100,413 downwards.
GTCGGGGGCGGTCGGGGGCGGCGACCCCGTGTCCGCCGCGTGGACCGACTACCTCGCCGCCGCCCGTCAGCTCGACGGGGTACGCCGGGACGCGGCCACCGCCGCGGGTGAGCAGGCCCGGTCGGTGGAGGCCGCCCGCGAGGAGTTGACCACCGTACGCGCCCGGTTGGCCTCACAGGAGGCTCGGCTGCGCGAGCGGGGCGTACCGCCGATCTCGCTGCTCCCGACGCCGCCGGAGTTGACCGAGGCGACCCGGTCGATGGCGGGTGGGCCGGCGGCGGTGCTGGCCGCGCTCCGCGCCGCCCGGGGTCGGGCGGACGCCGCGGATGCCGCCCTGGCCGCGCGTGGGCTGCCGCGCCTGGCCGGCTGGCCGCCGCGCCCGCGCAACCTGCTGGTGTACGGGCCGCTGGCGCTCCTGGTGCCGGCGCTCCAGGTGGCGCTGTTCGTGGCGACGGGGGCCGGGGCGGCGAGCGTGGCCGCGCTGGTCTGCGGGCTGCCGATGCCGGCGGTGGCGTTCGTGGCGGGCTGGATCGGCGTGGGGCGGCTCTTTCCACCGCCGGAGGGCGGCCGGCTGGATCGCACGGCCCGGCTCGGCGCGCTGGTGTGCCTGGTCCCGGCGGTGTTGGTCAGCGCGGGCCTGCTGCTCGCGATGCTGGCCGGCTGACCACGAGGTGCTGCTGACCGGGCTGACCACGAGGCCCTGCTGACCAGGTGCCGGCGGGCGGGCGCACCTGTCGGGGGCACCCGGCGCGAGCACCGTTGGCCGGCCACCGACGCGCCGGCCGGCCTGCGGTCGGCAGGACCCAGCACGGTGGCGCCCCCGGTCAGCGGGGGATGATCAGCGACATCGCCTCGGCGCGGGACTTGGCGTCGCGCTGGAGGGTGCCCCGCACGGCCGAGGTGATGGTCTTGGCACCCGACTTCTGGATGCCGCGCATCGCCATGCACATGTGCTCGCATTCGAGCACCACCACCACGCCGCGCGGTTCGAGCCGCTCCATCAGCAGGTCGGCGATCTGTGAGGTGAGCCGCTCCTGGACCTGCGGCCGGCGGGCGAAGACCTCGACCAGCCGGGCCAGCTTGGACAGGCCGGTGATCCGGCCGTCCGGCCCCGGGATGTAGCCGATGTGGGCGCTGCCCCGGAACGGCAGCAGGTGGTGCTCGCACAGGCTCATCACGTCGATGTCCCGGACGAGCACCAACTCCTCGTGGTTGGCCTCGAACGTGGTGCTGAGCACCTGGGCCGGGTCGACGCGGAGCCCGGCGAAGAGTTCGGCGTACGCGCGGGCCACCCGGGCCGGGGTCTGCTGGAGCCCGTCGCGGTCCGGGTCCTCCCCGACGGCGATCAGGATCTCGCGGACGGCCTTCTCGATCCGTCCGAGGTCCATGGTCTCCTCGACGGGCCGACCGGTCAGCTTGCCGCTGATCAGTCGCGCGGCGACGTAGTCGAGGGTGTCGTCGCCGTCCGGCTCGGTCGCGGAGACGGCCAGTTCCCGGTGCTCCCGGGAACTGGCCGTCGGGTCGGTGCTCAGTGCGTACCGTCCGAGTTGTTGGAGCTGTTGGGGCTGCCGCCACCCACCGTCGCCTGGGCGCCGTCGGCCTGGGCCTGCACCTTCAGCGCGTCCTTCTCGGCCGGCGTGAGCACCGGCGGCTCGGTGGAGGGCTGGCGCTTGCCGAAGCCGTTGTACGGCGCCATCGGCGGCCGCTTGGCCACCCGGGCGCAGATCCGGGCCATGTCGGCGGTGGAGAGGGTCTCCTTCTCCATCAGCTCCAGCACGATGTTGTCCAGGACGTCCCGGTATTCCACCAGGATCTCCCAGGCCTCGTCGTGGGCCAGCTCGATCAGCGCCCGCATCTCGCCGTCGATCTCGGCGGCGACGGCGTCGGAGTAGTCCCGCTCGTGGCCCATGTTGCGGCCGAGGAACGGCTCGTCGCCGCTGGTGCCGTACTTGATGGCGCCGAGCTTGGAGCTCATGCCGTACTGCGTGATCATCGCGCGGGCCAGTTGGGTGGCCTTCTCGATGTCGTTGCCGGCGCCGGTCGTCGGCTCGTGGAAGACCAGCTCCTCGGCGGCGCGGCCACCCAGCGCGTACGCCAGGGTGTCGACCATCTCGGCGCGGGTCTGGGTGTACTTGTCCTCCGTGGGGAGCACCAGGGTGTGGCCGAGCGACCGGCCGCGGGACAGGATCGTCACCTTGTGCACCGGCGCGGCGTGCGGCAGCGCCCAGGCGACCAGCGCGTGCCCACCCTCGTGGTACGCGGTGATCTTCTTCTCCTGGTCGCTCATCACCCGGGTCCGGCGCTGCGGGCCGGCGATCACCCGGTCGATCGACTCCTCCAGGGAGTCGTTGGTGATCGCCCGCTGGTCCTTGCGGGCCGTGAGCAGCGCGGCCTCGTTGATGACGTTGGCCAGGTCGGCGCCGCTGAAGCCCGGGGTGCGCCGCGCCACCGAGTCGAGGTCGACGTCGGGGGTGAACGGCTTGCCCTTGGCGTGCACCCGCAGGATCGCCTTGCGGCCCTCCATGTCGGGGGCGTCGACCGGGATCTGCCGGTCGAAGCGGCCCGGGCGCAGCAGCGCCGGGTCGAGGATGTCGGGCCGGTTGGTGGCGGCGATCAGGATGACCCCGCCCTTGGTGTCGAAGCCGTCCATCTCGACGAGCAGCTGGTTGAGCGTCTGCTCGCGCTCGTCGTGGCCACCGCCCATGCCGGCGCCGCGGTGGCGACCGACGGCGTCGATCTCGTCGACGAAGACGATCGCCGGGGCGTTCGCCTTGGCCTGCTCGAAGAGGTCGCGGACCCGGCTGGCGCCGACACCGACGAACATCTCCACGAAGTCCGAGCCGGAGATCGAGTAGAACGGCACGCCGGCCTCGCCGGCGACCGCGCGGGCCAGCAGCGTCTTACCGGTGCCGGGCGGGCCGAAGAGCAGCACGCCCTTCGGGATCTTGGCGCCCAGGGCCTGGTACTTGGCCGGGTTCTGCAGGAAGTCCTTGATCTCGTGCAGCTCCTCGACGGCCTCCTCGGCGCCGGCCACGTCCGCGAACGTGGTCTTCGGCGTGTCCTTGGTGATCATCTTCGCCTTGGACTTGCCGAAGTTGAGCACGCGGGAGCCGCCGCCCTGCATCTGCGACATGAAGAAGAGCAGCAGGAGCACCAGCAGGACGATCGGGAGCAGGTTGACCAGCAGGCTCACCCAGATGCTGTCGGACGACACCTTGGCGTCGGCCGGGCCGGTGACCCGGTTGTTGGCCTTGGCCTCGAGGACCTCGTTCCAGACCTCGTCGCCGACCTCGTAGGGGAACTGCGCCTCGATCCGGTCGGTGTTCGTGTCGCCGAACTTGGCCTTCTGCTCCAGGTCGAGCTGGATCGTCTGTTCCTTGTCCTGGAAGACGACCTTTTTGATCTTGCCGGTGTTGAGCTGGTCGAGCGCAACGGACGTGTCCACCCGGTGGTAGCTGGGACCAGCGGTGAACAGTTGACTGAGCACAACGGCGCCGAGGATGACCAGGATGATCCAGACCACCGGTCGGCGGAAGAAACGCGTACGTTCCATGCTGTTGTCGAGCGCCGGGGCGCCCGCATCCTCCTGATCGACGTCCTGACCGTCTGATGATGTCGCCGCGTGTGGCGGCGGCCGGAGCCGCCGTGCGGGCCGGCTCGACCCCGAGGCACGAAACTGCCGCGCCGCGGTCATTCGACGGTACACCGTGCACGCGAGGAGTGAGCTTGCGAGCCCCGCAGTCGCGCACAAAGGGAACATCGTGTGCGCGAGGAGCGAGCCTGCGAGCCCCGCAGTCGCGCACAGCGAAACACTGTGCGCGCGCGGAGCGCGCCTGCGAGCCCAGTACCTACGCGTCGGGCGGACCGGGTCCAGCCGACGTGACGGAAGCTCCGCGCCCGGTCTCCCGACCGCCGGTCCCGCGGTTCGAGGGGGCCGAGCGTGGAGGGTGCCTCCACGCCACCGACCTACACCGTAGACCGATTGACTGAGAGCCCGCTGAACGTCCGCTCGACGGACGCCGATGCGAGCGGGACTCGGGCCGCGGCGCGGGACGGGTCGGGCGCGGCGGCGGTGACTCAGGTGCGGGCGTAGACCTCGGGCTTGAGCACGCCGACGTAGGGCAGCTCCCGGTAGCGCTCGCCGAAGTCGAGGCCGTAGCCGACGACGAACTCGGTGGGGATGTCGAAGCCCACGTACTTCACCGGAACCGGCACCTTGACCGCGTCGGGCTTGCGGAACAGCGCGACGACCTCGACGCTCGCGGCCGAACGGGACTCCAGGTAGCGCAACAGCCAGGAGAGGGTCAGACCCGAGTCGACGATGTCCTCGACCACGACCACGTGCCGGCCGGCGATGTCCCGGTCGAGGTCCTTGAGGATGCGGACCACCCCGGAGGAGGTGGTGCCCTGGCCGTAGGAGGAGATGGCCATGAAGTCCAGCTCGGCGGGCGGCCCGCTGCGGCCCAGCGCCCGGGCGAAGTCGGCCATGAACATCACCGCGCCCTTGAGGACGCAGACCAGCAGGAGCCCGTCATCGACGTCGGCGTAGTCCGCCGAGACCTGCTTGGCGAGTTCCGCGGTCTTCTCGCGGATCTGCGCCTCGGAGATGATCACGTGGTCGATGTCGGCGTCGTACCAGGAGCCGTCAGCCATGGCTCCTAGCCTGCCGTACGCCGGTTGGCTTCCGTCGGCGGGGCCGCCCCTTTGGGCGCGGTCCCGCCGACGACGAAACTTCGCGGGGACGACCAATCACCTCAGCAGAACCGCGACCGCCAGCGCCGACCGTCGTCGGAGGGCTTCCAGTCGGCCGAGTCCCGGCTGTCGACGGTGAGACCGGCGGCCGAGGCCGCGGCCAGCAGGACGAGGAGCAGAAGAAAGAACAGGATTCCCATGGCGGCGCTCGCTTTCGCATGATTGCTGTCGTTTTCGCCGCCGGTGCGCACCGGACTGGAACCAGTCTCCGCCAGCCGGCGAGCGCCGGACAGTGGCAGATATGCCATGCCTACTCGATTTTCTGCCACCGGCTTGGTTACCCTCGTCACATGCTCAGATCGGTCGCCGTCCTCGCCCTGGATCCGGTCGCCACGTTCGAACTCGGGGTCGTCACCGAGGTCTTCGGCACCGACCGCACCGCCGACGGGTTTCCCGGCTACGACTTCAGCCTGTGCAGCCCGGACGGGGGCCCGGTCCGCACCTCGTCGGGCTTCCACCTGATTCCGAACGCCGACCTCGGCCCGGTCGAGGAGGCCGACCTGGTCGCCGTCCCGGCCCACCACCACAGCACCGTCCCGGCCACGGTGCTCACCGCGCTGCGCCGGGCCGCCGACCGCGGGGCGTACGTGCTCAGCCTCTGCTCCGGGGCGTTCGTGCTGGGCGCGGCCGGTCTGCTCGACGGCCGCGAGTGCACCACCCACTGGCGGTACGTCGACGAACTGGAACGCCGCCACCCGACCGCCCGGGTGCGGTGCAACTCGCTGTACGTGCAGGACGGCCGACTGATCACCAGCGCCGGCACGGCGGCTGGCATCGACGCCTGCCTGCACCTGGTCCGCCAGGAGCACGGCTCGGCGACGGCCACCCGGCTCGCCCGCCGGATGGTGGTGCCCCCGCACCGCGACGGCGGGCAGTCCCAGTACATCGAGGCGCCCATCCCCAAGACCCCGGAGGCGCCGACCCTGGAGCCGGTGCTGGAGTGGCTGATGGGGCACCTCGACCGGCCGGTGACCGTCGACGAGCTGGCCGCCCGGGCGGGGATGGCTCCGCGTACGTTCGCCCGGCGGTTCCGCGCCGAGACCGGCACCACGCCGCACGACTGGCTGACCAACCAGCGGGTGCTGCTGGCCCGGCGGCTGCTGGAGGAGACCGGGCTCACCGTCGAGGCCGTCGCCGACCGGGCCGGTTTCGGCGACTCGGCGGCGCTACGGCACCACTTCGCCCGCCGGGTCGGCGCCACCCCGCACCGCTACCGGGCCGCCTTCCGCGACCGCGTGGGAGCCTGAGCCCGCCGCGATGGACAAGGCGGGCCGGCCCGGTCACCAGCCGCCCATGCCGCCCCCCACCCGCGGCTCCGAACCGACGACGTAACCGCCCTCCGGCAACCGCCAGATCGCCTGACCGTGCCCGAAGACCGCCGGCTCCTCCGCGACGGCGATTTCGTGACCCCGCGCCCGCAGCTCGGCCACCGCCGCCCGGCCCTCGTCGGTGGCGACCAGCTCCGGCTCGACCAGCACCGACCGCCCGGCGTGCCAGTACCAGCGCGGCGCGTCCAGCGCAGCCTGCGGGTCGAGCCCGCCGTCCAGCGTCGCCGAGAGCACCTGCACGTGCCCCTGCGGCTGCATGTGCCCGCCCATCACCCCGAACGGGCCGACTGGCCGCCCGTCCCGGGTGAGGAAGCCGGGGATGATCGTGTGGTAGGGCCGCTTCGCCGGCCCCACCGCGTTCGGATGCGCGGGGTCGAGGCGGAACCCGAGCCCCCGGTTCTGCAGGGCGAAGCCGTGCCCGGGCAACACCACGCGCGAGCCGAAGGCCAGGTAGGTCGACTGGATCAGGCTCACCATCATGCCGCCTGCGTCGGCGGTGCAGAGATAGACCGTGCCGCCGCGCTCCGGGTCGCCGGCCGTCGGCTCCCCGGCCCGCTCGGTGATCAGCGCCCGGCGGGCCGCCGCGTAGTCCGGCGAGAGCAGCGCCGTCGTCGGCACCGGCACCCGCTCCGGGTCGGCGACGTGGGCGTGCGCGTCGGCGAAACCGAGCTTCATCGCCTCGATCTGCCGGTGCAACCGCTCGGCGAGCGGCTGCCCGGCGAGGTCCACCCCGTCGAGGATGTGCAGCGCGAGCAGCGCGGCCAGACCCTGCCCGTTCGGCGGCAGCTCCCAGACCTCGTGCCCCCGGTAGCCGACGGACACCGGCGTCACCCAGGTCGAGGTGTGCCGGGCCAGGTCGTCGCCGGTGAGCAGGCCGCCGGTGCGGGCCGCGTGCGCCGCCAGCGCCTCCGCGATCCGGCCCCGGTAGAACTCGTCCGCCCCGCTGTCGGCGATCAGCCGCAGGGTCCGGGCCGCGTCGGGGTTGCGCCACCACTGCCCGGCCCGGGGCGCCCGGCCGCCCGGCGCGAACACCCGGCCGAACTCCGCGAACTCCGGGCCGGTCTGGTCGACGTGCGCGGCGAGCGCGCGGGACCAGATCGCCGCCACGCCCGGCGAGACCGGATGACCGCGCTCGGCGTAACCGATCGCGTCGGCGAAGAGGTCGGCGAAGGGCAACGAGCCGAACCGGTCGTGCAGGTCGCGCCAGCCGGCCGGGGCGCCGGGCACGGTCACCGGCAACCAGCCCCGGGCGGGCATCGCCGGCCCCACCCGCTGCGTGCCGCCCAGCGCGTCGACCGGGGCCGTGCCCTGCCCCGCGGTCGCGGCGAGCACCAGCTCGCGGGTCAGGGCCGCCGGGGACCGGCCGGAGGCGTTGAGGCCGTGCAGCCGCTCGCCGTCCCAGACGATCGCGAACAGGTCGCCCCCGATGTCGTTGGACGGGGGCTGCACCACAGTCAGGGCGATCGCGGTGGCCAGCGCCGCGTCGACGGCGTTGCCGCCGCGTCGCAGCACCGCCAGGCCGGCCGCCGCGGCCAGCGGCTGGCTCGTCGCCACCGCGCCGTGCGGCGCGAAGAGCGGCTGTCGGGGGTACGCCATGCGGAATGTCTACCGTCTCCCGGCGAATTCCGCGGCCCCGGAACCGGGCCCCGGGCCGACGGGCCCGACTCCGGGACCACGGGGTTACCCTCCGGCGGAACGGATCAGCGGGGACCGATGGCGGTGAGCCGACCGTCGCGGCGCAGCACCCGCAGCCCGCCCGGCAGATGCGCCGCCCCCTGCCCCCGCCAGCGGGTGACCAGCGCGTCCAGGGCGGTCACGTGCCGGTGCGACAGGGCGGCGGGCGCGGCGCCCAACTCCCGGGCCCAGGCGTGCAGCACCCGGCCACGCACCGCGGGCGGGAGGGCGGCCAGGGCCGGCACGGCCAGCCCGCCGTCGGGGTGCCGGACACCGGCCAGCGCGGCCCCGGCCAGTTCGTCGAGGACGGTGTTGTCCGCCGCCACCATCCGGGCCGTCCGGGCCAGGTTGTCCAGCACCCCGGGGCCGAGCGCGCGGACCAGTGCGGGCAGCACGTCGGCCCGGACCCGGGCGCGGGCGTACGAGGGGTCGGCGTTGTGCGGGTCCTCCCACGGGCTCAGCCCGAGCAGCGCACACGCCTTGCGGGTCTGCTCCCGGCTCACCTCCAGCAGCGGACGCAGCAGCGGCACCCCGTCGAGATCCCGGCGGACGGGCATCCCGGCCAGGCCGCGCGGGCCGGCGCCCCGGGCGAGCGCGAGCAGCACGGTCTCCGCCTGGTCGTCCCGGGTGTGCCCGGTGAGCAGGGCCACCGCCCCGACCCGGCCGGTCACCTCGGCGAGCGCCAGGTAACGGGCCTCGCGGGCAGCCGCCTCGGGCCCGCCCGGCCGGCCGGCCACCTCGACCCGCACCGACTCGACCGGCGCCAGGCCAGCCTCGCGGGCCCACGTCACCACCGCCTCGGCCCGTTGCGCCGAGCCTTCCTGCAGGCCGTGGTCGACCGTCACCAGACCGGCGGAGCGGCCCGTCCGGGGCGCGACGAACGCGGCGGCGGCGGCCAGCGCGAGCGAGTCCGCGCCACCCGAGCAGGCGACCAGCACCAGCCCTCCGGGCGGCAGGTCGGCCAGCGCGCGGCGGACCGCCACCCGGATCGCGGCCACCGGCGGGGCGAGCGCGGCCACGGGCGTACGGTCAGCCGACCGTCGGGGCCGGGCCGACCGGCCCGTGCACCCGGCTCACCCAGGCGTCCGGGTCGCCGAGTTCGTCGAGCCGGGGCAGGGTGAGCGGCGAGTCGAAGATCTTGTTGAAGCCCGCCATGCCGACCCGGTCGACCACGCCGTGCACGAACTTGCGGCCCTCGGCGTACTGGCGCATCTTGACCTCCACGCCGAGCAGCCGGCGGACCGCCTTCTCCAGCGGGTTGCCGGTCTCCCGGCGCCGGTTGAACGCCGCCCTGATCCGCTCGACGCTCGGCACCACCTGCGGGCCGACGCCGTCCATGACGAACTCGGCGTGCCCCTCAAGCAGGGTCATCAGCGCGGTGAGCCGGTCCAGCACCGCCCGTTGCGCCGGAGTCTGGACGAGGTCCAGCACGCTGGTGCGGCTCTCCGGGTTCTTCACCGCGTCGGAGAGCGTGGCCACGCCCCGGCGCAGCCGCTCCACCAGGTGCTCGCCGCCGTTCGACGAGGCGTCCACGAAGGCCTGCACCTCGCTGAGGAAGTAGGCCCGCATCCACGGTACGGCGGTGAACTGGGTGCGGTGGGTCACCTCGTGCAGGCAGACCCAGAGCCGGAAGTCCCGGGGGTCGGCCCCCAGCTTCCGCTCCACCTCGACGATGTTCGGCGCGACCAGCAGCAGCTGCCCCGGGTCGGCGGAGAAGACCTCGTACTGGCCGAGGACCCGGCCGGAGAGGTAGGCCAGCACCGTGCCGGCCTGCACGCCGGTGACCCGGGAGCCGATCGCGTCGGTCAGGGCTCCGGGCTGCTTGTCCTTGGTGAGCCGGCCGACCAGCGGGGTGATCACCTCCCGCAGCCCGGCGATGTTGGTCGCCGCCCAGTCCCGCCGGTCGACCACCCGCACCGGCGGATGGGACACCTGCGACCGCAGGCCCGTGTATTCCGCGACGTGCCCCGCCGCCTCGTCGGTCAGTCGCCGCAGCTCACTGACGACGTCGGTCGCCTCGGTGTAGGACACCCGGGGGCCCGACTTGCTCAGTGCCCCCGCGGTGGCGGCGGCCAGATCCCAGTCCACGAACTGCGCCATGCACCCCACGGTACCCGCGCCGGAACACCCCGGCCCGGGCTCGCGCCGGGCGATCGACGCCGGTCGCGCCCGTCAGCGGCAGCCGCAGCCGGCCAGGGCGGCGCCGATCCGGTCCAGCGCCACCCGGGCGGCCGTCAGCCCGTCCGGGGGCACCTCGTCGGTGAGCACGGCGAAGGTGAGCAGCCGCCCGTCGGTCGTGCTGACCAGGCCGGCGATGGCGTGCACCTTGGTCAGGGTGCCGGTCTTGGCCCGGATCACCCCGGCGCCGGCCTTCGTCGCCGCCGTCTGGTACCGGTCGGCGAGGGTGCCGGACCAGTCGGCGACGGGCAGGCCGCCGAAGATCGCGGCCAGCTCGGGGCGGCTGCCGTTGCCGGCGAGCGCGATCAGTTCGGTGAGCAGCGAGGGGCTGATCCGGTTGGTACGCGACAGCCCGCTGCCGTCGGCCAGCGTCAGCTCGTCGGCCGGCAGGCCCAGCTCCGCCGCCACCGCGTCCATCGCCCTGCCGCCCCCGGCGAACGAGGCGGGCTCGTCGCGGGCCAGCGCGACCTGGCGGGCCAGCGCCTCCGCGATGATGTTGTCGCTGTCTCTGATCATGATGTCGACCAGCCGGACCATCGGCAACGACTCCACCCTGCCCAGCTCCGCGCCGGGGCCGGAGGTGGCGGCGGCGGGGGCGGTGCCGCGCTGGACCGCGTCCGCCGGCACCCCGAGCAGCCGGGCGAAGGACCGGGCGGCCGCGAGGTCGGGCCGCGCGGTGCGCTCGGCCCAGTGGTTGCCGGCCCTGTCGTCGCGTTTCGCGCGCGGCACGTCGCTGCGGGCGCCATCGGTCATCAGCGCCGTCACCGCGCCGCCGTAGCCACCGGTGGGGATGTCGGGGTCCCAGCCCGGCTCGTATACGGGACCGGAGTAGAGCGACGGGTCGAAGACGACCCTCGTCGGCTTCGTGCCCCCCGACGCGGCGCGCACCTGGGCGGCCAGATCGTCGAGGCGGGCCGCCCCCGGGTAGAAGCCCTTCGCGTCGACCGCCAGCGTGGGGTCGCCGCCACCGACGATCACCACCTCGCCGGGGGCGGCACCGGCCACCGCCCGGGTCGGGATGCGGTACGCGGGACCGCGCGCCGCGAGCACCGTCACCCCGGTCACCAGCTTGGTCACCGAGGCCGGCACCGTGCCGTCGTCCTCGCCGCTGCCGAAGAGCGGCTGGCCGGTCGCCACGTCGGTCACCGAGACGTTCACCCGGTCGCCGAGGGCGGGCACGGCCACGAGCGGGGCGAGCGCCGCGCGTACGCCCTCGGGGGTGGGCAGGGGTGCGTTCGCGTCCGCGCCGGCCAGCACCGCCACGGGTGCGGGTTCCGCCGCCTGGGCGGTCTCCCTGCCGGCGGGCTCGTCGCCCAGCCAGTCGGCCAGCGGGCCCGGACGGACCACGGCGAGCCCGACGGCGGCCAGGACGAGCACGAGTGCCGCGGCCAGCGTGACCGGCAGGGCGCGGCGGCGGGCCGGGCCGGCTGCGGCGGGCGCCGTCCGGTGCGGGGCTGCCGGGTCGGGTGGCCCACCGGCGGGGCGGTTCGCGGCGGCGGCCCACAGGTCGGGCGCCCCCGGAGGGGACGCCTGGCCGGCCTGATCGGCGGGTACTGCCTGACCGGCGGGTACGGCCTGGCCAGCAGGCACGGCCTGCCCGGCACCGGGCACCGGGCCGGGCGCAACCTCGTGGCCGGAGGGCGGACCGCCCGGCCGGTCGGGGCCGCCCGGGGATCCGGGCGTGCGGGGGAGATGGGCGTCGGGCACCGGGAACCGCCCGGTGGCCCTGCCGGAAGCAGATCCTCCGGTACCCCGTCCAGCACCCGCCTCCGGACGGTAGTGTGAATCTTCCCTCCCCACGACCCCCTCCTCCCCCGCGAAAATCTGCTTGGGTGACACTACTTCGGTCCGAACACTATGCGGCGGCCGGAGCCGGCGGGTGGGCATTCATCCGTACGGGAGCGGCGTGCCGCTGGTTTCCGTTGGCCAGCGTGGGCAAACGAGGGAGCGTGCAGATGGATTTCGACGTGACGGTTGAGATCCCCAAGGGTCACCGCAACAAGTACGAGGTCGACCACGTGACCGGCCGGATCCGGCTGGACCGTACCCTCTTCACCTCCACGCAGTACCCGGCTGACTACGGCTTCATCGAGGGCACACTGGGCGAGGACGGCGACCCGCTGGACGCCCTCGTGCTGGTTCCCGAGCCCACCTTCCCGGGCTGCCTGATCCGGTGCCGCACCATCGGCATGTTCCGGATGACGGACGAGAAGGGCGGCGACGACAAGGTCCTCTGCGTGCCCTACGAGGACCCGCGCCAGGAGCACCTGCGCGACATCCACCACCTCGGCGAGTTCGACCGGCTGGAGATCCAGCACTTCTTCGAGGTCTACAAGGACCTGGAGCCCGGCAAGTCCGTCGAGGGCGCCACGTGGGTGGGGCGCATCGAGGCCGAGGCGGAGATCGCGGCGTCGTACCGGCGCGCCAAGGAGGCCGAGGCGCGCGGCGAGTCCGCGCACTGACCCGGCACCGACCACCGACGGGCCCGGGGGCCGCTCAGCCGAGCAGCCCCCGGGCCCGTTCGTACAGGTCGAGCACCGCGCAGGCGACCGGCACCACCGACACCACCAGGGCGGTGTCGGTGAGGTCGGCGATCCGGCCGACGTACGGGGAGACCGGCCGGCGGGCGTACGTGGTGCCGGCGGTCACCGCCACCAGGGCCAGCGCCAGCCCGCCGACGACCAGCGCGAGCCGGCCGGTCGAGCCGGACCGGTCGACGAGCACGGCGCCCAGCACGGCGAGACCGGCAAGGCCGGCGACCACGGTCGGCGCCCGGTGGCGCAGCGCCACGAACAGCCGCGAGCGAAGCAGCAGCACGGCCGAGGCCACCGCCACCAGCAGCGGGCCGGCGACCCCGCCGGAGAGGCCGAGGACTCCGGCGGCGGCGACCGCCAGCACGGCGTGCCCGAGCAGCATGCCGGTGAGCATCTCCTCCGTCCGGGCCACCGCCGCGTAGACCCGGTCCCGGTCGGGCAGGTCGCGGGCCCGGTCGGCACCGACCGGCTCGCCGGTGGGCAGGGTGATCGGGGGCAGCGGCACCTTGCCGAGCCGGATGGCCAGCAGCGGGATCGCCCCGACGGCGAAGACCAGCACGCAGAGCAGGACCGCCGCCGTGCCGGCCGGGCTGAGCAGCAGCCCGCCGAGCGAGGCCAGCGCGCCGCCGAGCCCGGCGGTGGCACCCGCCACGAAGACCCGGAGCCGGGTGGCGACGCCGACCAGCCCGAGCACCGACACCAGCAGCAGCGCCACCGACCCGGCCAGCAGCTCGGGGGCGCCGATCCAGCGCAGCCCCGGGACCGGCCCGACCGGGTCGCCGGAGCTGACCGCGAGAGCGCCCGCCACGGCCGCGTAGGGCAGGGCGTAGCCGCCCAGGGTCGCGCCGGCCGGACCGTCCCCGTGGGCCCGGGACGCCACCACCCCGGCGAGCGTGAGCAGCAGCGCCAGCACGGCGGCGACCGGCCAGGCCGCCTCGTGCGCCGGGCCGCCGGCCGTCACGGCGAGCAGCCCGACGGCCAGCGGCACGGCGGCCCCGGCCAGGGCGGCGGCGCGGGTGGCGGCGGGTGACCACGCCCCACCGCGCCGCCGGGCGCCGTCGGCGATCGCCTCGACCACGTCGTCGTACTCCAGCTCGGGCCACTGCGCGCGGGCCGGCACCAGATGGAGCACCTCGCCGTCGCGGACGCCCTGCGGCAGCAGCGCCTGCGCGGTGGCCAGCACCGCCCCGTCGGTGCGCCGCAGCACCCAGCCGCCGTGCCGCTCGCCGTCGTCGGCCAGGCCCTCGCCGGCGTGGCGGAGCACCTCGGGCAGCAGCTCGGCCAGGGGCACCTGCTCTGGCAGGGCGACGTCCACCCGCCGCTGCGGGGCACTGATGGTGACCCGGGCCAGCCCGATTGTCATCGACTGATCTCCATGTTCGGCGGGGTTGGTGGCTGCGCGGACGACAGGACTTTACCTACCATGAGCCAGGCTCGGGTTACCGAGCGCTGTCAGGAGGTGCAGTGTCCACTGTCGTCATCAAGCGGCCGCCCCGCCGACCGGCTCCGGAGATCCCGGTGGGCGAGCTGCCGGTGGACGCGCCGCCGGAGATCCCCGCCGTCACCGGCGGGCGCTGGCAGCAGCTGCTCATGGTGCTGCCGATGCTCGGCGGCACCGTGGCGATGGCGATGATGTTCGGCCGCGGCGGCGGCGCCTACTCCTACGTGGTCGGTGGGATGTTCGGGCTCTCCTCGCTGGCCATGCTGATGACCTCGTGGGGCAGCGCCTCCGGCACCCCGAAGAAGTCGGAGATGATGGCCGCCCGGCGGGACTACCTGCGGCATCTGACCGCGCTGCGGCGCCGGGTCCGGCAGACCGCCGGGCGGCAGCGCGCCGGGCTCTACTACCGGCACCCGGATCCCGGTCGGCTCTGGTCGACCGTCGACAGCCACCGGGTCTGGGAGCGCCGCCCCACCGACCCGGACTTCGCCGTGGTCCGGGTCGCCGTCGGCCCGCAGACCCTCGCCACTCCGCTGGTCCCGCCGGTCACCCGCCCGCTTGAGGAGCTGGAACCGATGACCGCGGGCGCGCTGCGCCGGTTCCTCGACGCGTACTCCGTGGTGCCCGACCTGCCGGTGGCGCTCTCGCTGCGCGCCTTCGCCCGGGTCTTCGTGCGGGACGCCGCCGACGGCGGCGCCACGGGCGACGGCGGCGAGCCGGCCGCCCAGGCGCTGGCCAGGGCGATGCTCGTTCAGCTCGCGGTCTTCCACGCCCCGGACGAGCTGCTCGTCGCGGTCTGCGCCGGGCCGGAACGCCGGGCCGCCTGGGAGTGGGTCAAGTGGCTGCCGCACGCCCACCACCCCATCCGCACCGACGCCCTCGGCGCGGTCCGGCTGGTCACCACCACTGCCGTCGAGCTGGAGGGGCTGCTGGACGAGGTGCTGGCCAGCCGGTCCCGGTTCAGCCCCGCCGGCCCGGCCACCGACGGCCCGCACGTGGTGGTGGTGCTCGACGGCGGCGACCTGACCGGGGCCGCCGACCTGACCGGGGACGGCGGCATCGACGCGGTCACGGTCATCGACCTGGACACCCCGCCGCCACGCCTGCTGGACCGGTTCGCGCTGCTGCTGGAGCTGCGTGCTGGCCGGCTGGTCTCCCGGTCGTCCGAGGGGCACGCCGAGGTCGGCACGGCGGACCGGCTCGACCCGGTCGACGCGGAGGCGGTGGCCCGGCGCCTGGCCCCACTGCGGCTGGCCGCGACGGTTCGCGGCCCGGACGCCCCACCGGGCGCCGAGCTGGGCCTGCCCGAGCTGCTCGGCCTCGGCGACCCGGAGAGCTTCACCGCGGAGCAGGGCTGGGCGCCCCGCTCCAACCGGGACCGGCTGCGGGTGCCGATCGGGGTGGGCACCGACGGCGGCGCCATCGAGCTCGACCTGAAGGAGTCGGCGCAGGACGGGATGGGGCCGCACGGCCTGCTGATCGGGGCGACCGGCTCCGGCAAGTCGGAGCTGCTGCGCACGCTTGTGCTCGGGCTGGCCGCCACGCACAGCTCGGAGCAGCTCAACTTCGTGCTTATCGACTTCAAGGGCGGCGCCACCTTCGCCTCCTTCGACCGCCTGCCGCACACCGCCGCGGTGATCACCAACCTGGCCGACGCGCTGCCCCTGGTCGACCGGATGGTCGACGCCATCAACGGCGAGCTGGTCCGCCGCCAGGAGCTGCTGCGCCGGGCCGGCAACTTCGCCAGCCTGCGCGACTACGAGCGGGCCCGCGCCGCCGGCACCCCACTCGCCCCGCTGCCGTCGCTGCTGCTGATCTGTGACGAGTTCTCCGAACTGCTCTCGGCCAAGCCCGACTTCATCGACCTGTTCGTGCAGATCGGCCGGCTGGGCCGGTCGCTCGGCGTGCACCTGCTGCTGGCGAGCCAGCGGTTGGAGGAGGGGCGGCTACGCGGGCTGGACACCCACCTGTCGTACCGGATCGGGCTGCGGACCTTCTCGGCGCTGGAGTCCCGCACCGTGCTCGGGGTGCCGGACGCGCACGAGTTGCCCCGCTCCCCCGGCCACGGTTATCTGCGCTTCGGCACCGAACCGCTGGTGCGGTTCAGGGCCGCGTACGTCTCGGGGGCGGTGCGCCGGCGCGGCGCGGCGACGGGCGCGGGCGGCACCGGGGCCCCGCGGCTGCTCGCCTTCTCCACCCACCTCGTGCCCAAGCCGGAGCCGGTCGGGCCGCCCGCCCTGCCCGCCAGGGCCGACGAGGCGGGCACGGAGAGCGTGCTGGAGCTGATGGTCGACCGGCTGGCCGGGCAGGGCCCGCCGGCCCACCAGGTCTGGTTGCCTCCGCTCGGCCGGGCGCCGGCGCTGGACGAGCTGCTCGGGCCGGTCGGCGTCGACCCGGCGCGCGGGCTCACCTTCGGCAACCCGGAACTGCACGGCGGTCTCCAGGTGCCGGTGGCGGTGGTCGACAAGCCCTTCGAGCAGCGCCGGGACCTGCTCTGGCTCGCGCTGGAGGGCGCCGCCGGCCACGTCGCCGTGGTCGGCGGGCCGCAGAGCGGCAAGTCGACGGCGCTGCGCACGCTGGTCTGCGCCCTGGCGCTCACCCACACCCCGGCCGAGGTGCAGGTCTACTGCCTGGACTTCGGCGGCGGCGGGCTCGCCGCGCTGCGCGACCTGCCGCACGTCGGCGGGGTCACCGGCCGCGCCGACCCGACAGCCGTCCGGCGTACGGTCGGCGAGATCGCCACCCTGCTCGTCGACCGGGAGCAGCGCTTCGCCGAGCTGGGCGTGGAGTCGATGGCCGCCTGGCGGCAGCGCCGGGCCGCGCGGGCGGGCACCGACCAGCCCGGGGCCGACCCGTTCGGCGACGTGTTCCTGGTGGTCGACGGTTGGGCCACCCTGCGCGGCGAGTACGACGACCTGGAGCCGCTCATCACCGACCTGGCCACCCGTGGCCTGTCGTACGGGGTGCACGTGGTCGCGACGGCGGTGCGCTGGCTGGACTTCCGGCCGGCGATCCGGGACCTCTTCGGTTCCCGGCTGGAGTTGCGCCTGGGCGACCCGTCCGACTCGCTGGTGGCCCGCCGGGCGGCGGCCAACGTGCCGGAGAAGACCCCCGGCCGGGGCATCACCGCCGAGAGCCTGCACTTCCTCACCGCGTTGCCACAGTTGGGCACGCCCGGCGGGGACATGGCCGACCTGGTCAAGCAGGTGGCGGGGGGCTGGGCCGGCGCGGTCGCGCCCCCGGTGCGGCTGCTCCCGCCGGTGCTGCCGTACGCCGAACTCGACCTGACCGCGACGACCGGCCTGCACATTCCGGTGGGGATCGCCGAGGCGGACCTGCGCCCGGTGGTGCTGGACTTCGCCACCGAGCCGCACTTCGTGGTCTTCGGCGACGCCGAGTGCGGCAAGTCGTCGTTCCTGCGCGCGCTGGCCACCTCGATCATGACCCGGTTCACCCCCGAGCAGGCCCGGGTGATCCTCGTCGACTACCGGCGCAGCCTGGTGGACCTGACCGAGTCGCCGTCGCAGCACCTGATCGGGTACGGCTCCGCCGCCGCGTTCACCACCGACCTGATCGAGTCGGCGGCCAACTACATGGCGGCCCGCACACCGGGGCCCGACGTCACGCCCGCCCAGCTACGGCAGCGGTCGTGGTGGTCCGGGCCGGAGCTGTTCGTGCTGGTCGACGACTACGACCTGGTCGCCAGCGGCCCGGCCAACCCGCTGCGTGCACTGGAGGAGCACCTGCCGCACGCCCGGGACGTCGGGCTGCACCTCGTGCTCGTCCGCCGCTCGGGGGGCGCCGGCCGGGCCCAGTACGAACCGCTCGTGCAACGCCTCCGTGAACTGTCCACAGCGGGGCTGGTGATGGCCGGCAGCCCGGACGAGGGAGCGCTGGTCGGCCCGGTACGACCCGGCCCGCTGCCCCCGGGACGCGGCCGGCTGGTCACCCGGCGCGAGGGCGTACGCCTGGTCCAGCTCGCCCACCTGCCACCGCCGTGACCCGGGTCCTGCGGAACGGCCCGCAAGAGGCCAGGGAAACGGTAATCTCCGATCGTCGTGTTTGCGTCGTGATGAATGCCTGAGGATGTGACCACCGTGCGGCACAGCTGTCCGCCAGCGGCTCGGCGGATCGCCGGACGCGCGTTGCTGGGCGTGGCAGCCGCCGTCGTGGCGGTCGCCGGGCCCGCCGCCACGGCCCACGCCGCCCCTCGGCAGCCCGCCGCCGTTCCGGTGGCGCTCGCGGCCCCTGACAGCCAGAGCCGCTCCGACCAGGTCCGCGACGAGCAGTGGCAGCTCGACGTGTTGCAGGCCAAGACCGCGTGGCGCAGCTCGACCGGGCGGGGGGTCACCGTCGCGGTGATCGACTCCGGAGTGGACGGCAGCCACCCCGACCTGGCCGGCCGGGTGCTGCCCGGCCTCGACCTGGTCGCTCCCCCCGGGTCGGCCGACGGCACCGACCCGGTCGGGCACGGCACCACCGTCGCCGGGCTGATCGCCGGGCGCGACGACGACCGGCGGGGCGCCGTGGGCCTGGCGCCGGACAGCCGCATCCTCCCGGTGCGCGTCCTCGACGCCGAGAACCGCTACGACGACGCGCTGATCGTCGCCAAGGGCGTGCGCTGGGCCGTCGACAACGGCGCCCGCGTCATCAACCTGTCCCTCGGCGGTAGCGGCGACAGCCCCGCCCTGGCGGCCGCGCTCGACTACGCGTTCGTCCGGGACGTCGTGGTGGTGGCCTGCACCGGCAACGTGGGCAGCTCGTCCGACTCCAAGGTCTGGTACCCGGCGCGCGAGCCCGGCGTCATCGCGGTCACCGGGTCGGAACGCGACAGCGACAACCTCTGGTCCGGGGCGATCACCGGGCAGAGCACCGTGCTCACCGCGCCCGCGACGGGCCTCGTCGGGGCCCGACCGGGCGGCTACTGGCGGGTGCAGGGCACCAGCTTCGCGGCGCCACTGGTCGCCGCCACCGCCGCGCTGGTGCGGGCCCGCTACCCGGAGATGTCCGCCGGCGACGTGGTCAACCGGCTGCTGGCCACCGCCCGCGACATCGGCCCGAGCGGCCGGGACGACCGCTTCGGGTACGGCATGGTCGACCCGGTCGCCGCGCTGAACGCAGAGGTGACCCCGGTGGGGCGCAACCCGCTGGACGACCAGTCCTCGCCCGGCGTGGTCGGGTTCGGCCCGGCGCCGGGGCCGGCGCAGCCCGAGGCGGCGACGGTCGGCGACGAGCTCGACCTCGGCGCGCAGCGCCAGCAGACCCGGTGGGCGGCGCAGCCGGCGGGCGCGCACGCCGAGGCCACCCCGGAACGGCTGTGGACAGGAGCCGTGCTCTTCGTCGCCCTGCTGACCGGGGCCGCGCTGATGGTGCGCCGCTTCCGGCAGTGGGCTCCGCTGGCCGCCGCCCGGCGTCCCGAGCGGGCGTGGCGCCGGCCGCCGGCGCACTGACACCGGCAGCACCCGGCCGGGGTGCGCCGGGACGGACAGTCCGTCGACAGCGCAGGAAGGACCGGCCGGAGGGCCCGTACCGGGTCTGACCGGGCCGTGTCCCGGGTAGAACGGATGTCATGAGCAGCTCCGGCCCGCGCACCCTCGCCGCGCCGCCGCGATCCTCGTGGCGCGACCGCCGCCTGCACCCCGACCACGCCCGGGGGCTGCGGCTGACCCTCGCCGTCGGGGCCGCGTTCCTGGTGGTGGTCCCGTTCACGCTGCTGGCGGTCCTGGTCCTGGGCGACTGGCCCCCGCTGCACCGGATGGACACGGGGGTCACCGGCGCGCTGGCGGGCCACGCCGCCGACCATCCCGGGTGGGTACGCCTGATGACCACCTGGACCGACGTGTTCGCCCCGATGCCGCTGCGGCTCGGAGCCCTGGTCCTGGTCCTCTGGCTGGTGCGCCGGGGCGCCCGGCAACTGGCGGTCTGGGTCGCCGTGACCATGGCGGCCGGCGGGCTGCTCAGCCCGCTGCTCAAGCTGCTCTTCGGCCGGCCCCGGCCGGACCTGCCCGACCCGGTGGCCGAGGCGCCCGGGCTGGCCTTCCCGTCCGGGCATTCGCTCAACGCCGCCCTCGCCGCCGGGGTGCTGCTGGTGGTGTTCCTCCCGCACGCGGGGCCGGTCGCCAGAAGGATGGTGTGGACGGCCGCGTTGCTGCTCGCCCTGGTGACCGGGTTCAGCCGGGTGGCCCTCGGCGTGCACTGGACCAGCGACGTGCTGGCCGGCTGGCTGCTCGGCACGGCCGTGGTGGCCGCGACCGCCGCCGCGTTCACCGTCTGGCGGGCCGCCCCGCCCGGCCGGCCGGCACCGCCGCCCTCCCCCGGGCCCACGGGAAGCACGAGCGGCTGACCGGTCGCCCGTCCGGCGACGCTGAGCCCACGCGCCGGTCGACGCGATGCGACCGACCCGTCAGGTGCACTCGCCGGTACCGACGGAGCGGGTGCGTTCGGCGCCGGCCAGGGCCACCGGGCGGGCCTCGGCCGCGGTCACCGCGAAGCCGGTGTTCGGGTCGTCCTCCACCGCCGCGAAGATCACCCCGAGCACGAGCCCGTTCGACGAGACCAGCGGGCCGCCGGAGTTGCCGCTCTGCACGAGCGCCCGGATCGTGTAGACCTCCCGGGTCACGTTGCCGGCGGAGTAGATGTCGGGCCCGGTGATCCGGTCGACCTCCCGGATCCGCGCCGACTGGGCGTTGTACGGCCCGTCCAGCGGGAAGCCCAGCACGATCGCGTCGGCGCCGCTGCCCGCGTTGCCGGCCGCGAACCGCATCGACGGGCCGGGCAGCCCGGGTACGTGCAGGACGGCCAGGTCCCGGTCGGGGTCGTAGACGACCACCTTGCTGTCGTACCGCTCGCCGTTCAACTCGACGACGGTGGACCGGGTGCCGGCGACCACGTGCGCGTTGGTCATCACCCGGTCGTCGGCGTAGACGAAGCCGGAGCCCTCGATCCGGCGCGAGCAGCTCGGGGCGGAGCCGAGCACCTTGACCACCGAACGCTGGCTGTTGACCACCACCTGGGAGCCGGCGAGCGCCGGGTCCGGCGGGGACACCTGCCGGGCCCGGGTGGGCGCCAGGTCGCCGAAGACGTCGGGGAAGCCGTTGGTGTCGACGGTGTCCCGCAGCGCCGTGGAGAGCTGCTGCGCCTGGTCGGGCAGGACCCGGTCGACCACGGTGAGCAGCGCGCTGTTGCGGACCGAGGAGGCCAGCCAGGGCAGCGACGACGAGCCGAGCGGCACCGCGACGAGCCAGGCGACCAGCAGCACGGCGAACAGCGACACGAACGCCCCGCCGACGTCGTCGACCCGCTTCCCCACGTCGCTGGTGATCGTCTTGCGCAGGTGGGAACCGGCCCAGCCGGCGATCGCCTGGCCGACCACCGCCAGCCCGAAGACCGCCACGAGGGAGATCAGCACCCGGGTGCCGCTGCCCACGAACTGCTGTGCCAGCAGCGGCCCGAGCTGGAGGCCCGCCAGCGCGCCCAGGAAGAAGCCGGAGAACGACAGCACCCCGATGACGAAGCCCTGACGGTATCCGCTGATCGCGAACACGAGCATGAGCATGAGCAGTACGAGATCAACGGCGGACACGCGTCAAGCGTACGGGCACCGGGCTCGGGGGGTGCCCGTCGCTCGCGAAGGGTGACCGTCCGGTCAGCGCACCGGAGTTTCGTCGACCGCGTCGGTGCCGGCGGAGGGTGCCGGCGTGGCCCCGGTCGGCGGCAGGTCGATCACCCGGTCACGGGGCCACGGCCGGGCCCAACCGCCCATCTCCAGCAGCGCGGCCAGCACCCCGCCGGTGAAGCCCCAGACCACCATCCCGCGCGCCGAGAAGGCCGGACCGATCCACCCGCCCGGGTGCCGGACCCGCATCCGGTTCGCCGGGTCGACCAGCTCGGCGATCGGCAGCCGGGCCACGTGCGCCACCTCGGCCGGCTCCCGCGGGTGCACCGGGTGCGGCGCGTGCCACCAGGCGAGCACCGGGGTGACCACGAAGTCGCTGACCGGGATCCAGAGCTTCGGCAGCTCGGCCAGGACGGTCACGCTGGCCGGGTCGAGGCCGACCTCCTCGTTCGCCTCGCGCAGCGCGGTCGCCCGGGCGTCCGCGTCCTCCGGGTCGGCCGCTCCGCCGGGGAAGGCGGGCTGGCCGGCGTG
Source organism: Micromonospora sp. NPDC047074 (assembly GCF_040643815.1). NCBI lineage: Bacteria > Bacillati > Actinomycetota > Actinomycetes > Micromonosporales > Micromonosporaceae > Micromonospora > Micromonospora sp. NPDC047074. The sequence continues at coordinate 78,360 of NZ_JBEYVB010000008.1, read as the reverse complement.
ATTGCGCAGGGACGCCGCGCGCTGGAGGACCAGCACGTCCGGGCCGGCGCCGGGTTCCTCGCCGAGCAGCACCAGCACGGCGCTCTCCCGCCCGCCGCTCTCCGGGGTGACCAGCCGGGTGAAGTCCTCGCTCCGGGCGCTGCCGAGCCGGGTGAGCAGCGGCTCCATCCAGCCTGGCGGTCGGCTCACGCCGCCACCTCCGCGCCCCACCGGGCCCGCCGGCTCACGCCGGCACCGTCAGCCCGAGGTGCTGCCGGACGAGGTCCGCCAGCCGGGCGTCGTCGAGCGCGCCGGAGGTGTCGACGTGCCGGACGCGGCCCTGCCCGTCGACGAAGACGGTCACGGGGATGGCCTTGCGCTCGAGCGCCCGTTTGAACGACTCGCCCTGGTCGAACAGGACGGGGAAGCGGAGGCCGAAGTCCTCCCCGATGCCCTTCGCGGCCTCGCGGGAGTCCTGGTTGTTGACCCCGATGACGTGCAGCCGGCCGGCGGCACGTTCGCTGAGGCGCTGGAACGCGGGCAGTTCCTCCTGGCAGGGCGGGCACCAGGAGGCCCAGACGTTGATCACCGCCGGGCCCCGCAGCTCCCGCAGGGCGAACGACGCGCCGCCGGTGAAGCACTCCAGGCTCAACTCGGGCAACGCCGCTCCCCCGCCGCCAGCCGGGACGGCCGGAGCGGCGGACGGGGGCGGGGTGCCGAGGGCGGAGCAGTCCTGGAAGGGCGACGGCCGGCTGGCGGCGGCCTTCTGCCGGGCGGACGGGCCGGGGTCCTTCTCCTCGGTGCCGGCGGTGCACCCGCCGACGGCCAGCAGCACGGGCACGAGCAGCGCGGCGAGTCGGCGGTTCGCGCTCACGGTGCCTCCGCCACGACGGCCTGGACCGGCACCAGCTCGGGGGCGACTCCGGCGGCCACCGCCAACTCCCGGGCCCGGGGGCCCTTGAGCAGCTTCGCCGCCAGCGGCGGCTCGGTCGGGCCGGTCCCGTACGACGGGCAGAGCCTCGTCAGCGTGCACGCCCCGCAGGCCGGCTTGCGGGCGTGGCAGACCCGGCGGCCGTGGAAGATGATCCGGTGCGACAGCATGGTCCAGTCGCGCCGGGGGAAGCGTGCCCCGATCGCGTGCTCGATCTTGACCGGGTCGGTCTCGTCGGTCAGCCGCCAGCGGTGGACCAGCCGCTGGAAGTGGGTGTCGACGGTGATCCCGGGGACGTCGAAGGCGTTGCCGAGGATGACGTTGGCGGTCTTGCGACCGATGCCGGGCAGCGTCACCAGGTCGGCGAGCTTGCCGGGGACCCGGCCGCCGTAGCGCTCCACCAGGGCCTGGCCGAGCTTGATCAGCGAGTCGGTCTTGTTGCGGTAGAAGCCGGTCGGCCGGATCAGCTCCTCCATCTCGGCCCGGTCCGCCCCCGCGTAGTCGGCGGCGCTCGGGTAGCGGGCGAACAGCTTCGGGGTGACCTCGTTGACCTTCTTGTCCGTGCACTGCGCGGAGAGGATCGTCGCGACGGCCAGCTCCAGGGGGCTGGAGTGGTCCAGTTCACAGTGTGCGTCGGGGTGGGTTTCGGCCAGCACCCGACCGATCCGCCGGGCGCGACGGGTGCGCCCGAGGTCGGTCTCGGTGAAGCCGGAGGAACTCGTGGTCACGCCGGCCAGCCTACGTCGCCCGGCCGACGCTCGGCCGGGCGCACGCGCCGTGGCGCCCCCCGGTCAGCCGCCCTGCGGCGTGCTGATCGCGCCGGAGTCGTCGAACTTCGCACCGGTCTCCGGGAAGTCGCTCTTGGTGAGCTGCTTCATCAGGCCCAGCCCGCGGTCGTCCTTGTCCATGGTCGGCTTGCCGATGGAGTTCATGTACGTCGAGGCGAACGAGCCGCCGGCCCAGCTGCCGTCCGGCTTCAGCGACACCTTCAGCACCCCGCCCCAGCCGAGCCGCCCGGCGTTGCTCAGCGAGTTGCCCCCGCCGGCGAAGTTGCCCAGGCTGTACGCGATCAGTCGGCCCTTGTAGAACTCCATGCCGCGCAGCACGTGCGGGCCGTGCCCGACGATCAGGTCGGCGCCGGCGTCGATCATCGCCTTGGAGAACTTCACCGGGTCGCCCCGGTTCTCGCCGAGGAACATCTCGGTGCCCGGCCGCACCCGGGTCTTCTCGGAGCCCTCGCCGCCCATGTGCACCTGCACCACCACGATGTCGGCCATGCCGGCCGCCTTGGTGATCACCTTCTTCGCCGCGGCGATGTCGGTGAGGCTGTTGGACCAGACGTACGACGAGAAGCCGGCGACCGCGACCTTGACCCCCTTGACGTCGACCACGGTGATCTGGTCGGGCGCCCCGGTGTGCGCCAGGTCGTACTTCTCCAGCGCCTTCTGGGTGTTCTCGTAGCCCTTCGGGCCGAAGTCGTAGCCGTGGTTGTTGGCCTGGTTGAGCAGGTCGAAGCCGGCGTCCTGCAGGTGCGCGGCGTACTCCGGCGGGGCCCGGAACTGGAAGCAGCGGGTCGAGTTCGGGCCGCACTTGCCGGTGCCGGTGTCGACGGTGAGCGGCTCCTCCAGGTTGCCCATCACCAGGTCGGCGGCGAGAGCCTTCTTGACCGAGTCGAAGAACCCCTTGCCGCCGTTGGGCGGCAGCCGGTTCGGCGCGTTGCCCATGATGATGTCGCCGGTCGCCGAGAGCGAGATGGTCTGCTCGGCGGGCTTCTCGGGCTCGGCCGACCGGACGGGGGCGCCGGTGCCACCGCCACCCGCGCCGGGTTCCCAGACCGCGTCGGCCCCGGAATCGGGGCCTCCGCAGCCGGCGGTGAGCAGGACGGCGAGCAGCGCGCCGACGGCGAGCGCGGCGCGGCGGCGCGGAGGGGAGGCGGCAGCGTACATCGAGCGCGACCTTATCGGGTACGCAACGCCGAAACGAGAGCCATTCGGACGGGATTCAGCTTTCCTGCCGGTCCGACCACGGGACCACGGTGCCCCCGCCGCCCGCCGTCACCGCGCCGTGCACGGCCCGGGCCAGCGGAGCGCCCCAGGTCGAGCGGGGACCGCCGTACGCAGACTCCGGGCCGTCGACCGGGCAGAGCACGGTGACCGCGTCCGTCGGGGTGCCGGTGCCCGGCACGCCGAGTTCCGCGATCGCCTGCGCCTTCGCCTCGGTGGCGGTCGCCACCGCGTTCACCAGGGCGGCGTCGCCGAGCCGGGCCGGGACGTACACCACGATGTTGACCGTGCCGACCCGCTGCGCGAGCGCCACGGGGGCGGGCTGCGCCGCCCAGACGGGGGTGCCCAGGCCGACCGTGGCCCAGACGCGCACGCCGGTGTCCGTCCGGGCCACCACCTCGGCGACGTCCACCCCCGTCAGCAGGCCCACCCCGGGCCCGTCGAGGCCGAGCCCGTCGGCGAGTTCGGCCAGGTGGTCGGCGGGGTCGTCCCGGTCGTACGACATGGGCACGGTCGCGTTGACGACCCAGTGCCGGACACCGATCCCGCCGCCCAGCGGCGCTGAACTGACCGCGCGCAGCGGGCGGTCGGCGCGCCAGAACAGCAGCGGGACGTCCCGACCGTCCTCCCGACGGGCGGTCAGCACGGGTTCGCTCAGCACGGGGGTGACCCTACGACCCGGCTCCGGTGGGCCCGTCGGCACCCGGCGGGCGCGATCCTACTGCTTGATCAGGGCGGGAGGGTTACGCCCAACGATCAAGTTTCCAGGGGTGCACCTCTGATACGTGCTCACATGCGCCTAGACTGGCGACGCGCGAGGGATCAGCGGACGGCGGACCCGGCCGACGGGCGGCACGCGCAGGCGGAGGTGCGGCGATGGACGAGGTACTGGCCCGCAGCGGAATCTTCCAGGGCGTCGACCCGGAGGCGGCCGAGGCGCTCGCGAAGGAGATGGAGACGCTCGAGGTCCGCAAGGGCGAGGTCGTCTTCAACGAGGGCGAGCCCGGCGACAGTCTCTACATCCTGCTGTCCGGCAAGATCAAGGTAGGTCGGCGGGCTGCCGACGGCCGGCAGAACCTGATCGCGGTCATGGGCCCGTCGGACATGGTCGGCGAGCTGTCGCTCTTCGACCCCGGCCCGCGCACGGCGACCGCCACCGCGGTCACCGACACCCGGCTGGTACGGCTGCGCAAGCAGGCCCTGCGCCCGTGGCTGAACAACCGGCCGGAGATCGCCGAGCAGCTGCTCCGGGTGCTCGCCCGCCGGCTGCGGCGGACGAACGACTCGCTGGCCGACCTGATCTTCACCGACGTGCCCGGCCGCGTCGCCAAGAACCTGCTCCAGATGGCCGGCCGCTTCGGCACCCGCGACGGCGGCGTGCTGCGGGTGACCCACGACCTCACCCAGGAGGAGATCGCCCAGCTGGTCGGCGCCTCCCGGGAGACCGTCAACAAGGCGCTGGCCGACTTCGCGTCACGCGGCTGGCTGCGCCTGGACGGCAAGAGCATCATCATCCTCGACCCGGAGCGCCTCGCCCGCCGCGCCCGCGTCTGAACGTAACCCGGCTCGACCGCCTGCCCCGGGCCCTGTCTGCCCGGGGCAGAATCGCTGGACGCCGGGGCGGGCCGGCGGGCACGGTGGGTCGATGCTGAACAGGGTCGCCGTTCTCTCCGACATCCACGGGGCGCTACCGGCGCTGGAGGCCGTGCTGGCCGAGCCGGACGTCGCCGCCGCCGACCTGATCGTGCTCACCGGCGACATCGCGGCCGGCCCACAGCCGGTCGAGGTGCTGGACCTGCTCGCCGACCTCGGCGACCGCGCCTGCTGGGTACGCGGCAACGCCGACCGTGAGCTGGTGGAGGCCAGGGCCGGGCGGCCCTCGCCGATCGACGTCTCCAACTGGGCGGCCGAGCAACTGCGCGACGATCAGGTGGCCCGGCTGGCGGCACTGCCGCTGACGGTCACCCTGGAGATCGCCGGCCTCGGGCCGGTGCTCTTCTGCCACGCCACCCCACGGGACGACGAGGAGGTCGTGCTCGTCGACTCCCGGATGGAACGCTGGGCGGAGGTGCTCGCCGGGGTGCCGGCCGAGGTGCGCACGGTGGTCTGCGGGCACACCCACATGCCGTTCACCCGGCTGGCCGACCGCCGGCTGATCGTCAACCCCGGCAGCATCGGCATGCCCTACGGTGGCCCCGGCGCGTTCTGGGCGCTCCTCGGGCCGGGGGTGCACCTGCGGCGCACCCCTTTCGACGTGGACGCCGCCTGCGCCCGGGTGACCGCCGAGTCGAGCTTCCCCGACGCCACCGCCTGGGCCGACGAGTACCTACGCTCCCAGCACAGCGACGCCGACGCCCTGGCGGTCTTCGCCCCCCGCGACGGCCGCTGAGCAGCCGGCGGGGCGGGCAGCGGGGCTGCCGGCGGGGCAGGCTGAGCGGGCTCGCGGACTGAGCGGGCTCGCGGACTGAGCGGGCTCGCGGACTGAGCGGGCTCGCGGACTGAGCGGGCTCGCGGACTGAGCGGGCTCGGGCTGATCCCCCGGCCCAGCGCACCCCGCGACCATTCCTGTCCGCACGCTGTCGAGCTGCCCCATCCATGCGTGCGGGGCGGCTCCAAGATCGTGCTCGATCCAGGATCGAGTGGTCACTCCGGCGACTGGATGGCACTCGTTCCAGGATCGAGCACGATCTCGCGCCCGCTATCAGCCCGGCCCCGACGGCCATCAGCCCCGCCCCGGTCGGCCATCAGCTCCGCCCCGGTCGGCCATCAGCCCTGTCCCGGTCGGCCATCAGTCCGGCCCAGGGCGCGGGTGGTCGGTGCCGGCGTCCTGCGCCAGCAGGCAAGCCCGATGCTCATGCGCCGGGCCGCGCCGCGAAGCGGGAAGCACGCCCCTGGAGTTGGCTGGCAACGGCCTCACCGAAGTCGGCACCGCCGTGCCGGTCCCCGCCGAGGAGACCCCGACCAGGTTCGCCCAGCCGGTCACCCCTACCCGGACCACCAGCTACGCGGCGTCCCAGCCTGGCCCCACCGGGGTGCAGTCCCGACGGGATCCCCTCCACCCGGTCGGCTCGCCCGCAGGGGAAGACCCATTCGCCGGCCCCCGACCCTGCGACGCCGGGCGGGCTGCCCGACTTTTTGGCGTAGCGCAACAGCAGCTTGACCTCGCGCAGCAGCTTGACCTCGATCACGGCGAGGGAGCCGTGCCCCATCCGTGCGGGCAGCTCGACAGCGTCCGGGCGGGGGACCGGTCCGCCGCCCGCCCCGGGGCACGTCGAAAGGGGCCGGACATGGCTACCGCTCAAAAAAGTCAGTCTTGACTGTTTGTTTCGAGAGCGGCACGCTGTCCCCGTGCCCGCGTCGATCCGCGTACCTCAGCAGGAGCGCAGCCGCGCCACCCGGGCCCGGCTGCTGGAGGCGACCGTCGAGTGCCTGGTCGAGCACGGCTGGTCGGGCACCACGACCACCGTCGTGGCGGCGCGGGCCGGCGTCTCGCGGGGCGCTCAGCTGCACCACTACCCCACGAAGGCCGCGCTGGTCACGGCCGCCGTCGCCCACCTCGCCGACCGGCGGGCCGAGGAACTGCGCACCGAGGCCGAGGCGCTGCCGCCCGGTCCCCGGCGACTCGACCGGGTGATCGACCTGCTCGGGGCGGCCTTCACGGGTCCGCTCTTCGTCGCCGCCCTCGAACTGTGGGTCGCCGCGCGGACCGACCGGGAGCTGCGCGAGGCCCTGGTGCCGCTGGAGGCCCGGGTCGGCCGCGAGATGCACCGGCTCACCGTCGCCCTGCTCGACGTGGACGAGCGCCGCCCGGGCGTCCGGGAGGCGGTGCAGGCGACCCTCGACCTGCTGCGTGGGCTGGGCGTGGCCAACCTGCTCAACGACGACTCGGCCCGCCGCGCCGCCCTGCTGCACACCTGGAAACGCCAGCTCGCCACCCTGCTCACCCCCTGACCGCCGCCGCTCCGACCGGCCCGCCCAGCTCCCCGGAGGCACCATGGTCGACCTCAAGGACCTGCTCGCGGATCTGGCCGCCGAGTCCGAACAACTCGACGGCCTCGTGACCGCCCTGCCGCCGGCCGACTGGGCACGCCCCACGCCGGCGGCAGGCTGGAGCGTCGGGCACCAGATCGCCCATCTCGCCTGGACCGATCAGGTGGCGCTGCTCGCCGCCACCGACCCGGAGGCGTTCCTCGCCACCGTGGTCGCCGCTCCCGACCCCGCCCGGCTCGTCGACGCCGGAGCGGAGGAATTCCTCGCCCCGCCGGCCACGCTGCTGTCCCGCTGGCGGGCCGGCCGGGGGGCGCTCGCCGACGCGCTGGAGCGGGTGCCGGCCGGCGGGCGGCTGCCCTGGTTCGGCACCCGGATGTCGCCCGCGTCGATGGTCACCGCCCGAGTCATGGAGACCTGGGCCCACGGCGCGGACGTGGCCGAGGCGCTCGGCGTCATCCGCCCCGCCACGGCACGGCTGCGGCACGTCGCGTACCTCGGCTTCCGTACCCTCGGCCACAGCTTCGCCGTCCACGGCCGGCCGGTGCCGACGGCGCCGGTGCGGGTCGAGCTGGCCGCGCCCGACGGCGACACCTGGACGTACGGCCCGGCCGGCGCCACCGACCGCGTCACCGGCCCGGCGCTCGACTTCTGCCTGCTGGTCACCCGGCGGCGGCACCGCGCCGACCTGGCGCTGACCGCGACCGGCCCGGTCGCCGACGCGTGGCTGGACGTCGCGCAGGCCTTCGCCGGCCCGCCCGGCCCCGGCGTCCCGCCCCAGGCAGCCAGCGAGGTGCCGGCGTGAGCGCCGTGCTGCGTGTGGGCAACGCCTCCGGCTTCTACGGCGACCGGTTCAGCGCCTGGCGAGAGATGCTCGACGGCGGCGACCTGGACGTGCTCACCGGCGACTACCTGGCCGAGCTGACCATGCTGATCCTCGGCCGGGACCGGCTGCGCGACCCCTCCCTCGGCTACGCGAAGACCTTCCTCCGCCAACTGGAGGGGTGCCTCGGCACCGCGCTCGACCGGGGCGTGCGGATCGTGACCAACGCCGGCGGGCTGAACCCGGCCGGCCTGGCCGCCGCGATCGGGTCGCTCGCCGACCGGCTCGGCCTGACCGTCCGCATCGGGTACGTCGAGGGCGACGCCCTCGCCCGCCCGGACGCGCTGACGGCGAACGCCTACCTGGGGGCGTACGGCATCGCCGCCTGCCTGGACGGCGGCGCGGACGTGGTGGTCACCGGCCGGGTGACCGACGCGTCCCTGGTCGTCGGGCCGGCGATCGCCCGGTTCGGCTGGGGCCGCGACGACCTGGACGCGCTGGCCGGGGCGACCGTCGCCGGCCACCTGCTCGAATGCGGGGCACAGGTGACCGGCGGCAACTTCAGCTTCTTCACCGAGCTGCCCGACGGTGGGCACCGCCCCGGCTTCCCGGTCGCGGAGCTGCGTCCGGACGGCTCCTGCGTGATCACCAAGCATGCGGGCACCGGCGGCGCGGTCACCGTGGAGACGGTCACCGCCCAGCTGCTCTACGAGGTCGGCGGGCCGGCCTACCTCGGGCCGGACGTGGTGACCCGGCTGGACACGGTCGCGTTGAGCGCCGACGGTCCGGACCGGGTACGGGTGAGCGGCGTCCGGGGCACGCCCCCGCCGGCCACCCTCAAGGTGGGCGTCAACAACCTCGGCGGCTTCCGCAACTCGATGACCTTCGTCCTGTGCGGGCTCGACATCCCGGCGAAAGCGGCCCTGGTCCAGGGCCAGGTCGAGGAGGCGGTCGGGCCGGAGGGGTTGGAGTTCACCCTGGCCCGTACCGACCACCCGGACGCGGCCGACACCGAGGCGGCGAGTGCGCTGCTGCACGTACACCTGCGGGACGGCGACAAGGCACGGGCCGGGCGGGCGTTCTCGGCCGCCGCGGTGGAGCTGGCGCTGGCCTCCTACCCGGGCTGCACGCTGACCACGCTGCCCGGCGACGCCACGCCCTACGGGGTGTTCACCGCCGACGTGGTGCCGCAGGACGCGGTGTCGCACGTCGCGGTGCTCCCCTCCGGCGAGCGGCTGCCGATCGCTCCCCCACCAAACATGTGTGCGGAAGGGCCCCCTGCACATCAAAAGGCGATAACAGGGGGCCCTTCCGCACACCCCACCCGGCGGGCGCCGCTCGGCGAGATCGTCGGGGCCCGCTCCGGCGACAAGGGCGGCGACGCCAACCTGGGCGTCTGGGCCCGCACCGATGCCACCTGGTCGTGGCTGCGCGGCTGGCTCACCACGGACCGGCTGGGCGAGCTGCTGCCCGAGACCGCCCCGCTGACCGTGGAGCGGCACGAGCTGCCGAACCTGCGGGCGGTCAACTTCGTCGTCCGGGGGCTGCTCGGGCAGGGCGTGGCCGCCTCCACCCGGTTCGACCCGCAGGCCAAGGCGCTCGGCGAGCTGCTCCGCTCCCGGGTCGTCGACCTGCCCGCCGACCTGACGTCCGGCCCGGCGGACGGCGGCACGCCCTGCCCGGCCCGCGGCGGCACGCCCGGGGAGGGCCGGTGACCATCGCGGACACGCCGGAACGGCGGCAACTGCGGGAGCTGACCCGGGCCTTCGTCACCCGGGAGGTGCTGCCGCACCTGGACGGCTGGGAGCGTGCCGGCGAGATCCCCCGGGAACTGCACGCCAGCGCCGCCAAGCTCGGCCTGCTCGGGATCGGCTTCCCGGAGTCGGTGGGCGGCAGCGGGGGCGACCTGCTCGACTCGATCATCGTGACCGAGGAGGTGATCCGGTCCGGCGGTTCGTCGGGGCTGATCGCCGCGCTCTTCACCCACGGCATCGCCCTGCCGCACATCGTCGCCTCCGGCAACGCGGAGCTGATCGACCGGTACGTGCGGCCGACGCTGGCCGGCACGACGATCGGCGCGCTGGCGATCACCGAACCCGACGGCGGCTCCGACGTGGCGAGCCTGCGTACCCAGGCGCGACGGGACGGCGACCACTACGTGGTCAACGGGTCGAAGACCTACATCACCAGTGGCGTCCGGGCGGACTTCGTGACCACCGCGGTCTGCACCCTGCCGCCGGGCACCGGCGCGCTGACTTTGCTGGTGATCGAGAAGGGCACGCCGGGCTTCACCGTCGGGCGCCGGCTGGAGAAGCTCGGCTGGCACTGTTCGGACACCGCCGAGCTGTCGTTCACCGACGTACGGGTGCCGGTGGCGAACCGGATCGGCGAGGAGAACGAGGCCTTCCTGGCGATCATGCAGAACTTCGCCGCGGAACGGCTCTCCCTGGCCACCCAGGCGTACGCCATCGCGCAGCGCTGCGTGGAGCTGGCGGTGCGGTGGTGCCGGGACCGGTCCACGTTCGGCCGCCCGCTGGCGAGCCGGCAACTGATCCGGCACCGGCTGGCCGAGATGCACACCCGTGCCGAGGCGGCCCGGGCGTACGTGCACCAGGTGGCGGCCCGGGTGGCGGCGGGCGAGCCGGTGGTGACCGAGGTGGCGATGGCGAAGAACGTCGCGGTGGCCGCCTGCGCCGAAGTGGTCGACCAGGCGCTCCAACTGCACGGCGGCTACGGCTACCTGCGCGACGCCGAGGTGGAACGGCACTACCGCGACGCCCGGATCCTCGGCATCGGCGGCGGCACCACCGAGATCATGAACGAGATCATCGCGAAAGGCATGGGCCTATGACGACTCTGCGCAGCGTGGTCGACGCGGCCTCGCCGGGGCACCGGGCCAACCGGGAGGCGCTGCTGGAGCGCCTCGCCGAGCTGGACGCCGAGCTCGACCGGGCCCGCTCCGGCGGCGGCGAGAAGTACGTGACCCGGCACCACAAGCGGGGCAAGCTGCTCCCCCGGGAGCGGATCGAGCTGCTGCTGGACCGGGACAGCCCGTTCCTGGAGCTGTCCCCGGTGGCCGCCTACGGCACCGACTTTCCCGTCGGCGCCAGCGTGGTGACCGGCATCGGCGTGGTCGAAGGTGTCGAGTGCCTGATCGTCGCCAACGACCCGACGGTACGCGGCGGCGCGGTGAACCCGTGGTCGCTCGCCAAGACCCGCCGGGCCGGCGAAATCGCCCTGACCAACCGCCTGCCGATGGTGAACCTGGTCGAGTCGGCCGGCGCGGACCTGCCCACCCAGGCGGAGATCTTCATCCCGGGCGGCCGGGTGTTCCGCGACCTGACCCGACTCTCGGCCGCGAAGATCCCCACGGTCAGCGTGGTCTTCGGCAACGCCACCGCCGGGGGCGCGTACGTGCCGGGAATGTCCGACCACGTGATCATGATCCGGGACCGGTCGCAGGTCTACCTGGCCGGGCCGCCGCTGGTGAAGATGGCCACCGGCGAGGTCACCGACGACGAGTCGCTCGGCGGGGCGGCGATGCACGCGAGCACGTCCGGCCTGGCCGACTTCCTCGCCTCCGACGAGCGGGACGGCATCCGGCTGGCCCGGCAGTGCGTACGCCGGCTGAACTGGCGCAAGCAGGGCCCGGCACCACGCAACCCACGCCCGGCCCAACCGAGGTACGACCCGGAGGAGCTGCTCGGCATCGCCAGCGCCGACCTGAAGGTGCCGTTCGACCCGCGTGAGGTGCTGGCCCGGGTGCTCGACGGCAGCGAGTTCGACGAGTTCAAGCCGGCCTACGGCACCGCCCTGGTGACCGGCTGGGGCGAGCTGCACGGCTACCCGGTCGGGGTGCTGGCCAACGCCCGGGGCGTGCTGTTCAGCGAGGAGGCGCAGAAGGCGGCCCAGTTCATCCAGCTCGCCAACGCCGCCGACACTCCGCTGATCTTCCTGCAGAACACCACCGGCTACATGGTCGGCACCGAGTACGAGCAGCGCGGCATCATCAAGCACGGCGCACTCATGATCAACGCCGTGTCGAACTCGACAGTGCCGCACCTGACGGTCAACCTCGGCGCTTCCTACGGCGCCGGCAACTACGGCATGTGCGGCCGGGCGTACGAGCCGAGGTTCCTCTTCACCTGGCCCAACGCCAAGTCGGCGGTGATGGGGCCGGCGCAGCTCGCGGGCGTGCTCTCCATCGTGGCCCGACAGGCTGCCGCCGCCCGGGGACGGGACTACGACGAGGACTCCGACGCGGCGATGCGGATGATGGTCGAGCAGCAGATCGAGTCGCAGTCCGGCGCGCTCTTCCTCTCCGGCCGGCTCTACGACGACGGGGTGATCGACCCGCGCGACACCCGTACCGTCCTCGGGCTCTGCCTGTCGGCGATCCACAACGGACCGGTCAGGGGCGCCGACGGCTTCGGCGTCTTCCGCATGTGAGCGCGAGGAACGCAGCGAAGCGGAGTCCCGCAGTCGCGAACGAAAGGCAGGCTCCGACCGTGAGCGCGAGGAACGCAGCGAAGCGGAGTCCCGCAGTCGCGAACGAAAGGCAGGTTCAGTGATCACGAGACTCCTGGTGGCGAACCGGGGCGAGATCGCCCGCCGGGTCCTCGCCACCTGCCGGGCGCTCGGCGTCGAGACGGTGGCCGTCCATTCCGACGCCGACGCCGACGCGCCGTTCGTCGCCGAGGCCGACCAGGCGGTGCGGCTGCCCGGAAACACGCCCGCCGAGACGTACCTGCGGATCGAGCTGATCCTGGACGCGGCCCGGCGGGCCGGCGCGGACGCGGTCCATCCCGGCTACGGTTTCCTCGCCGAGAACGCCGAGTTCGCCGCCGCCGTGACCGACGCCGGGCTGACCTGGGTGGGCCCGCCCGCGAAGGCGATCGCCGCGATGGGCGACAAGATGGCGGCGAAGGCCCTGCTCGCGGAGGCGGGCGTGCCGATGCTGCCCACCTGGACCGACGCCGACGAGATCACCGCCTTCCCGGTGCTGGTGAAGGCGTCCGCCGGGGGCGGCGGGCGCGGCATGCGCGTCGTCCGCGACGCCGCCGCGCTGGCCGAGGCCGTCGCCTCCGCGCGGCGCGAGGCGACCGGCGCGTTCGGCGACGGCACGGTCTTCATCGAGCGGTACGTCGAGCGGGGCCGGCACGTCGAGGTGCAGATCTTCGGCGACACGCACGGCACGGTGGTGGCCCTCGGGGTGCGGGACTGCTCGATCCAGCGCCGGCACCAGAAGGTCGTCGAGGAGGCCCCCGGCGTCCTCCCGCACGAGGTACGCATGGCGCTACACGAGGCGGCGGTGGCCGCTGGCCGGGCGGTCGACTACGTCGGCGCGGGGACGGTCGAGTTCCTGCTCGCGTCCGACGGGGAGATCTACTTCCTGGAGATGAACACCCGCCTTCAGGTCGAGCACCCGGTCACCGAGCTGACCACCGGCCTGGACCTGGTCCGGCTGCAACTGCTCGTCGCCGAGGGCGAGCCGCTACCGGTGGCGGCGACCCCACCGGCCCAGGGCCACGCCATCGAGGTACGCCTCTGCGCCGAGGACCCCGCGCAGGGGTACCGGCCGGCGACCGGCCACCTGCACCGGTTCGCGGTGCCCGGGGTGGTGGCCGAGTTCGGGCCGCTGGCCGGGCCGGGGCTGCGACTGGACTCGGGTGTGGTCGACGGTTCGGTGGTGGGCGTCCACTACGACTCGATGCTCGCCAAGGTGATCGCCTGGGCGCCCACCCGTGCCGAGGCGGCCCGCGCCCTGGCCGGCGCGCTGGCCCGCGCCGAGCTGCACGGGGTGACCACCAACCGGGACCTGCTGGTCCGCGTCCTGCGCAGCCCGGAGTTCGGTGCCGTCGACGTCGACACCGGTTTCCTGGACCGGCATCCCGAGGTCTTCGCCCCGCTGCTGCCGGCCGACGAGCTCCCCCTGGTGGCCCTGGCCGCCGCGCTGGCCACCGCCGCCGCCCGGCGGGCTGACGCTCCGGTGCTGGCAGGGATCCCCTCGGGCTGGCGCAACGTGCCGGCGTTTCCGCAGGTCACCCGGTTCGCCGCCCCGGACGGCGAGATCGAGGTGCGCTACCGCCTGGACCGCTCGGGTGGCCTCGCGGAGTGGGCGGCCCTGCCGGACGCCGGCTCCACCGCCCTCGCCGACGAGTCGGCCCCGGACGCAGCATCCCCGGCGGACGCGCCCACGTCGGTGGTGAGCCTGGTCGGGGCCGCCCCGGACCGGGTGGTGCTCGACGTCGACGGGGTACGGCGGGCGTACCGCGTACACCGGGCGTCCTCGGAGGTCTTCGTGGACGGCCCGGACGGGGCGACGAGCCTGACCGAGCTGCCGCGTTTCCCGGAGCCCACGGCGGAGCTGGCGGCCGGGTCGCTGGTCGCGCCGCTGCCCGGCGCGGTGACCCGGGTGCACGTCGAGGTCGGCCAGCGGGTGGCGGCCGGCGACCTGCTGCTGACCCTCGAAGCGATGAAGCTGGAGCATCCCGTGCTCGCCCCGGCCGACGGCGTGGTCGCCGAGCTTCCGGTCGCGGCCGGCGGGCAGGTCGACACGGGCGCTGTGCTGGCCGTGGTCAACCCCGAGTGATCCTGGAGGCCCCCCGATGAACTTCGACCTCACCCCCGAGCAGGACCAGCTCCGCGACGCCGTCCGCGCGCTGGGCCGGCGGTACGGCCACGACTACTTCGTCACCAAGGCCCGCTCCGGCGAGCACACCACCGAGCTGTGGGACGAGGCCGGCCGGCTGGGCTACCTCGGCGTCAACATCCCCACCGAGTACGGCGGCGGCGGGGGCGGCATCACCGACCTGGCCATCGTCTGCGAGGAACTGGCGGCGGCCGGCTGCCCGCTGCTGCTGCTGGTGGTCTCGCCGGCCATCGCGGCCACGGTGATCACCCGGCACGGCACCGAGGAGCAGCGCAAGCGCTTCCTGCCCGGCTTCGCCGACGGCTCGCTCAAGGTGGTCTTCGCGATCACCGAACCGGAGGCCGGCTCGAACTTCCACCGGCTCGGCACCGTGGCCCGCCGCGACGGCGACGACTGGCTGCTCTCCGGTCGCAAGTGCTTCATCTCGGGCGTCGACGAGGCGTCGTACGTGCTGGTTGTCGCGCGAACCGAAGACGCCACCACCGGAAAGCTGAAGCCGGCGCTGTTCATCGTGCCGACCGACGCGCCCGGGCTGACCCGGTCCAAGCTGGACATGGAGATCGTCTCCCCGGAGAACCAGTTCCTGCTCTACCTCGACGACGTGCGGCTGCCCGCCGACGCACTGGTCGGCGAGTCGCTGGACGCCGGCCTGCCGGCGCTCTTCGCCGGGCTCAACCCGGAGCGGATCACGGTCGCCGCGATGGGTGCCGGCACCGGCCGGTACGCGATCGAGCGGGCCAGCGAGTACACCGCCACCCGCAAGGTCTGGGGCGGCCGGACCATCGGCTCCCACCAGGGCGTCTCCCACCCGCTCGCGCACGCGGCCGTGCAGGTCGAGCTGGCCCGCCTCATGATCCACAAGGCGGCCACCCTCTACGACGCGGGCCGCGACCTGGAGGCCGGGGTGGCCGGCAACATGGCCAAGTACGCCGCCGGGGAGGCCGCCGCGCTGGCCGTCGACACGGCCGTCCAGGTCCTCGGCGGGGCCGGCATGACCACCGAGTACGGGGTAGCCACGCTGCTCGGCGCGGTGCGGGCCGGCCGGATCGCCCCGGTCAGCCGCGAGATGATCCTCAACTTCGTCGCCCAGCACGTCCTCGGCCAGGACAAGTCCTACTGATTCGGCGAGGAGCCGGGGAGGCTTAGGGCCCGCGTCGTGTCGGGTGGCACGACAGCGGGCACCCGGAGAGAACAAGCCTCACATCGACCCCAGCTACTGCAATCACCCGCGGCGCCGCAGCCCTCAGCTTGGCCCGACGACATCGGCCCGCGTGGTCGTGAACGCCCGGCCCGGCGATCAGGACGCCATGGACCTCAAAGCGGCCGGATAACGTCCATGAGGTCCTGATCACGCGCCCCGGCGCGACCGGGGCGGGACCGGCCGGTCACCGTCCATGGCACCCGGGCCGATGGCGTAGCGCTAGCGCAGGACGTTGGAGACGTGGCCGCCGGGCTGGATGTTGGGTGCCTGGAACGAGGAGACGACAGCGTTCCACGGCTCGGGATGGGGGCCGGACGGGGGGATCGGCTTCGGGATGCGGAGCTGCCACGCCTGGCCGTTGCCGCACCAGTCACCGTCGAGGTGGTCGCCGTGGATGGTGGCGGCGATCGGCTTCCCGGGGGTGGCGACACCGGACGCGGTGGCTGCGGTCGGCTCGTGCCAGGTGCCGGCGACGTTCGAGGTGGCCCGGACGGCACCGTCGTGGCCGGCGAACATGACGACGGTCGGGCCGCCGGCAAACTGGACCGCGGCGAGGTGTGCCCCGACCGGCGCGGCCCCGGTGCCGGCGACAGGGACCGGTTGCCACGGGTCCGGCAGCGGGCCGCCGGTCAGCCTCACCTGCCAGATCCGTCCGTCGAGCCCGGCGACGAACCCGGCGAGGGCGGAGAGGGCGGCGAGCCCGCCACCGGGTGTGGCGAAGTTCGGTGGGCTGGCCGGGGCCGTCGTCCAGGCGCCGGTGCTGTTCGGCCGGACCACGCGGAGTGCGCCGTCCGTGCCGACGAACGCCGCTCCGGGGGTGGTCCCGGGAATGGCGGCGACGACCGCGCCGGGCGGGGCGATGCCGGCGACGGTGACCTGCCGCGGCGCGGTCGGCGCGCCGCTCAGGTACGACCTGTTGAAGACAGCGCCGTTGCGGCCGACGAAGAAGACGTCCAGGCCGGCAGCGGCTATCGGGGCCCCGGGTGGGGCCAGGCCGGCGGGGCCGTCGATGGTGACGGCGGGGCCGGCGCCGAGCGGCACGGTCCGCGACAGAACGAGACCGCCGTTCACGCCGATCGCGAACGCGGTGATGCTGCCGGATTCGGACCGGATGGTGGCGACGCCGGCCCCGGGCGGCGCGACCTGCTCACCGTGCACCAGGGCTGGCGCGCCGCCGGTGGACTTGTAGAGGCCGTAGCCCGTGCCGATCGTGTACGCCTCGACCTGGCTGTCGGCGTACGCCGGTGGGGTGGCGATCGGCGCGGCCGTGAGGATCAGCGCGGCGCCCACCGCGACTGCGGCGCGACGGTGTCCGGCGCGGATCTGGATCATGTGTGCCCCCTGCGGGTGATGGAACCGGTAGGGACAGAATCGCCGCACGACCGCCAATCTCATAGGGATTCATCGATCGACTTCGGGTATCGGCATTTTCGGCGCGGACGATGAGGACCCTCAGCCGGTGGCACGGCAGGCGGCGTCCACGCGGTGCACGGGACGGACCCGCCGGCCCAGGCCCTCCAACAGCGAGTCCTCGACGTGGAAGTCACGAATCCACAGCCGGCGCCTGGGCAGTTCCGTCTCGCTCGGGCAGAGCACCCGCGCGCGGACCTGGTCCACCGGGACATACCGGACGCCGCCGTGCTCCTGGAGGATCACCACGTGCACGTCGTCGGTGGTCACCACGTGTCCCCGGACGTCCTGGGTCGCCGCCCCGGGGCCGCTGCCGACCGTGGTGACGGTCAGCGGCAACACCGGCGTGCTGATCACCGGCAGCGCCGCCCACACCAGCACGGCCAGCACGGCGAGTTGGGTGCCCGAGGCCAGCGGCCTGATCACCGCCCCGGGCAGCGGGCCGGCGATGGCGAGAGCGAGCAGCGGCGGCACGACGAGCAGCAGGAGCGCCACCGGCTCTCCCTGCCGCCACGCGTCGCGAAGCGTGGGCAGCAGCAGCCAGGCGTACCCGGCGAGCAGGGCCGCGATCATCAGCACCCGTGGCCCGGGCCGGTCGTGCAGCCGTTCGGGGGTGAGCTGGAACGCGGCGACGAACGCCGGCACCAGCAGCGGCAGGTAGAGCAGCGGCCAGGTGACCAGGGCGAGCAGGAAGCTCGCCGCCACGAACCAGGCCGGGGTGACCTCCGCCCAGCGGGCGAAGAGCGGCCTGCGCACGCTGCCCGGCGGCAGCCGGTCGACGCTGGCGCCCAGCACCGCGCCGAGGGCGAAGACAGCCACCAGCGCGGTGGAGAGCAGCCGGGCCGCCGTGGTGAGGAAGCCGGCCAGCAGGTTCACCGGCCCGACGTTCGCCACCAGCAGCAGCGTCGTCTGCAACTCGCCGCCGGCCTCGACGCCGAGCCGCAACACCGAGAATATCGCCGGTACGCCGACCACGGCCGTCCAGAACGACTGACTGGCCCGGGCGCGGCGCTCGGCCAGGGCCGACGCGGAGAAGCCCGGCGGAACGTCCTCCGGTGCGCCGGGGCCGATCGTCCGCGCGGGTGCCACCGCCGCGCTCATCGCCGGGGCGCCTTGTCGTCGAAGTCCACCAGCTTGGGCACGTCGAGCGGCTGCGGCTGCCGCTTCTGGGTCGGCAGCCAGGGGCCGAGGGTCTGGTGGTACGCGATGGACCACGGGCTGCTCAGCCCGTCCCGCCCCTGCTGGTAGCTCTTGTGCAGGAAGAACGCGACCAGGTCGCGCAGGGCCGGGTCGCCGATCGGCACGCCGATGCCGAGCAGTTCGCTGGTGCCGAAGGGCATGTCGACGATCTCGAACTCGGTGGGGAACCTGGCCCGGAAGCCGGCGAGGATCGCCTCGTCGGAGCTGACCGCGTCGTACCGCCCCTTGCGGATGCCGTCGACGCAGTCCCCCACGTCCTTGACGACGAGCGCCTTGACCTGGTGTTTCTCCAGTTCGGCCTCGGTGGTGGAGCCGCCGCTGGTGCAGATCTTGTAGGCCGGGTCGCGGAGGTCCTCGATGGTGCGGATGCGGTCCTTGAGCCGGGTCGGGACCATCACCTCCTGGGTGGTGACGAAGTACGGCCCGGCGAAGCTGACCTGCTTCTTGCGCTCCTCGGTGATGGAGAAGCTGGAGACGACCAGGTCGACCAGCCCGCCCTGGAGCGCCGGGATGCGGTCCTCCGTCGACACCGGGACGAACTCGATCCGCTGGTCCCCCTCGTAGCCGAGGGAGGCGGCGACGTAGCGGGCGATCTCGACGTCGAAGCCGACGTGCACGCCGTCGCGCAGCTCACCCATCAACGGCTCGTTGGTGGCCACCCCGATCCGCAGCTTGGCCTGACCGTGGATGTGGGACTCGCGGAGCTTCTCCTGCACGGAGGGAAGCGGCGACTCCTGCCGGCTGTCGCAGCCGGCGACCCCGGCCAGGGCCAGGGTCGTCGCCACGGCCACGGTGGTGGCGATTGTGCGTACGCGCGACCGGGTGAAACGACCGTCCATGCTGACCTCGCTGCGCAGCGGAGCAGGTGGGAAACCGAGAGTAGCCAGAGCCGGCCACCCCGTGTGGGGCGGCTGGCGGGCCGGGGTGCGGCGGGCGCCCGATCGGCCGCCGCACCCCGGTTTCTCAGCGGACGGTCAGTGAGCCGACCGCGGGCAGCGGAGCGACCACCGGCGGGAGCCGCTTCGGCTCGCCCCGCCCCGGAAGCCCCCGGGCGGTCAGCGCGTCCTTCGACGACTCCGCCCGCCGGGTCATCGCCGGATCGGCCGGCGGCGCGGTGAACGGCTGGGCCTCGCCCACGCAGACGGTGCCCCGCGCCGGCAGCGTTCCCCGGAGCAGGTACGCGTCGACCGCGCCGGTCGCGCAGGCCGACGTCCCGTACGCGGTGTGCCCCCAGCTGTCGCTGCTCAGCAGCCGGCTGTTCGGCAGCAGCCGGGCCGCGTCCACCGCACCCCGGTAGCTGGTCGCCGGGTCCCAGTAGTTGCCGACCACCAGCACCGGTGCGCTCGTCCGCCGGTCGAACGGCCCGGTGTAGGCGTCGGAGTCCCGCACGGTCCAGGTCTTCCGGGCGCACGGCGAGGTGCCCCAGGTCCACAACCGGCCGAAGTACGGGTCGCGCCGGTCGGCCTTCGCCGCCAGCGCCGGGAACGAGGCGGCGTCCCTCGGGTGGTACCCGTCGGTGCAGTCCACGCCGAGGAAGGTCTCCAACCCGTTGTCGTACGGGAAGTCGTACCGTCGGGCCTGCTCGCGGGCCTCGGCTGCCCGCTGGCTCACGGCGGCCGACGCCGGGCGGCGGGCGGCCGGGGACGACGCCGGGTCGGTGAGCACCAGCAGCCCGGCGGTGATGTCGACGATGTCGGCGTGGCCCGTCGGGCTGTAGAGCGCGCCCAGGGTGGCCGAGACGAAGTCGGCGTACGTGACGGTGACCCGGCCGAAGTCGGGATCCTCGACCACCACCGGCTTGGCCCGCAGCCGCTTCGCGACCAGGTCGAACGACGCGACCGGGTCGCCCCCGGCCAGCGGGCAGGCCGCCGCGCCGGCCCGGTCGCAGCGCACCAGGATCTCGCGCAGGGCCCGGTACGCGCCCTGCGCGCTGCGCATCCGGTCCTCCTGGGACAGCGTGCGTGCCCGGCCCCGGCCGACCCACTCGTCGGGGTTGAGCACCCCGTCGATCGCGAGGGCGCGGACCCGGTCCGGGAACATGTTGGCGTAGTACTGCCCGAGCACACTTCCGTAGCTGAAGCCGAGGTAGGTGAGCTTGCGGTCGCCCACGGCGCGGCGCAGCACGTCCATGTCCCGGGCCACCTCGGCGGTCGACATCGCCCCGGTGAGCGGCCGGCCCGTGCTGGAGCAGCCCTTGCCGACGGCCTTCGAGGAGGCGACGTACGCCTTCTCCTCGGCCCTGGTCCACGGGAACGCCACGTTGAGGCCGGCGTACGCCCGGGTCTGCTCCTTGACCGAGGGGAAGCACCGGACCTGCCGGCTCGCGGCGACGCCGCGCGGGTCGACGCCGACGATGTCGAAGCGGTCGAGCACCTCGTCGCCGAGGAAGTACGGCGCGGCGAGCGCGACGTCGGTGCCGGAGCCGCCGGGGCCGCCCGGGTTGAGGAACAGGCTGCCGATCCGCCGCTGCTGGTCGCGGGCCTTGACCCGGAGCACGGCGATCTCGGTCGTCGGGCCGTTCGGCCGGTCGTAGTCGAGCGGCAGCCGGACGGTGGCGCACTCGGCGTAGTCGTAGCAGGCGTACCAGTCCAGGTCGGGCGTGGGCACCCGGTCGACCCGGCGGGCCTCCTGCGGGCTGGTCCGATCGGCGGTGGCCGGGCGGCCCCAGCCGGTTGGGGACGGTGCGGCGGCAGCGGGAGCGACCGCCGCACCGGCGAGGATGACGCCGGCGATTCCCGCAGCGGCGAGGCTCCGGGATCGTCGGGGCATGTGGACGCCTTGTGGCATGTGGACGCCTTCCGATGGGGGACAGGACGGTCGAGGCGGGGCTCGACCTCCGTCACTCTAGGGATGGCGCACCATTACTCACCGGATCGCGGAGAGCTGTATATCCGACAATCCGACCGACGCTCTGCCTTCCGTCCGGCACCGGGTCAGCGGACGGTGGCCATCCAGGCGGGCGGCGTCACCTTCCCGTCGGGGGTGTGGTCGTCCACCACCCGCCAGCCGTCGGTGCCGTCGCGCAGCAGCAGGAAGGCGACGATCTCGCTGTGCGGGGCACCGAGACCGTAGACCTCGTCCCGGCCCACGAACGCCTTCCGGAGGGCACACACCGCCTCCGGATCGCGCTTCGCGTTCTTGCACAGCCCGAGGTAGCGGACCCCGGAAACGGCCGCCAGGTGGTTGGCGATCGCCTCGTCCGGATTGGCGTATCCGCCGCCACCGGCGGCGGACGGCGCGGCCGACGCGGGCGACGCGGGCGCGGCCGACGACGCCTCGGGCGTGGCGCCGCTCGCGGCGGGCGTGGCGGCTTCCACGCCGGGCGTGACGGTGCTCCCGGTGGGCGGCGGGATCGCCGCCTCCGGTGCCTCGTCCGACCCGCACGCGGCCAGCGCGCCGGACACCAGCACGGCGGCGACGATCCGCAGGACGCGACTCACCGGCACTCCTCTCCCAGGACGATCTCCATGGAGATCATCGCACTGGTGCCGGGCACCCGGTTGACAGCAGCCCTGCTGTGGACATCCTGGACGGGTGAGAATTCCGAGGCCTGACGCGCGGGCGAAGGCGGCCTTCGCGGCGCTGGTGGCCGCCTTCCTGCTGGTGACGCTGATCGTGCGGGGGCGCCAGGATCTTCTCGGGGTGACCCTGGCGCTGCTCTGCCTCCTGGCGACGATGATCGCGGCGGTGTCGGCGGCGGCTGCCCGGCAGGACGACGACGGGGAGCCCGCAGTCCCGCCGACCCTGCCGGGGCAGCCGCCCGCCGGCCTGTACGGCGTCGACGCCGACACGCTGGAGATGCTGGACCACCGGGAGGCCGTCCGCGCCGTGCGGGAGCGGCACCGTGGACGCGGCGGCTCAGCTGCCGGTGAGGGTGGGTGAGGCGAGCCCGTCGAGCCCTCGCCCGGCCAGGCAGCGGTACGTCCGGTCGGCGTCGGCGCCGGTCGGCGGCAGCACCTCCAGGTTCCAGCCGTCGGGCTGGTTGATCCCGCTGGTGAGCCGGAAGGTGGTCTCGTTGCAGACCCTGCGCACCGCCCCGGCCGCGCTGACCTTGTCGTGGGCGGCGCCGACCAGGGTGTCGGGGAGCCTGCCCTGGGCGTAGCTCTCCCAGGTGTGCTGGCCGTCGCAGGGCACCCGGGCCGCCCTGGCGCGCGTGCCACGCACCTCCATCGGCCCGAAGCACTCCAACTCGTCGGCGCAGCCCGCGCCGGCGGGCAACCCGGTCGTCAGGGCACAGGCGGGCAGCACCGCGCTCGTCGCCACCACGTCGGCCGTCGGCGCCGGGAGCGGGGCCGACGCCACGCCGGCCAGCCAGGCGCCGGCGCCCGCCGAGGCGGCCAGCGCGACCATCCCGGCGCCACCGAGGAACCAGCGCCGCCGCCGGCGCTGGCCGGGCGTGGTGGCCACCGTGGGGTGCAGGTCCTCCACCGGCGGTCGCGGCGCGGGGCGGGCGGTGCGGTCGCCGGTGTACGGGCCGGCGGGGGCGGGACCGCCACTGACCGGGGGCCCCGGCACGCCCAGGCCGCTCCCCGAGACGCCGGGCGGATCGAGCGGCAGGGCGGCCAGCAGGTTGCCCAGTTCGATGGCCGACGGGCGCTCCCCCGGGTCGTTGGACATCCCCGCCCGGAGCACGTCGATCATCTCGTCCGGCACGCCGGGCAGGCCGGGGATCGGCTGGTGGAACATCTCCAGCACGGTGATCAGGCTGGGGTTGCGCTCGGACTGCCAGCGCGGGGGGCGGCCGTGCATGACCGCGTAGAGGGTGGCGCAGAGGGCGTAGACGTCGACGGCTGGCGACGGCGGGCTGTGGTTGAACATCTCCGGCGGCGCGTAGGCCGGGGTGAGCACCTCCAGGGCGACCGAGGCGTCACGCAGCTCGGCGACCACGGCCAGCCCGAAGTCGGCCAGCACCGCCGGGTTGAAGTGCGAGTAGAGGATGTTGGCGGGCTTGACGTCGCGGTGCAGCACCCCGGCGGCGTGCGAGTGGGCGATCGCATCGGCGATCTTGACCCCGAGGTCACGCGCCTCGGCCGGGCCGAGCGGCGAGGTCCGCATCCGCTCGGCGTACGAGCCGTCACAGAGTTCCATGATCAGGTAGGGGTGCTGGTCGACCGTGACCCCGACGTCGAAGAGGTCGACCACGTGCGGGTGGGACGACATCCGCCCGGCGGCCCGCGCCTCACGCAGGAAGCGGGCCTGGTCACGCTCGCTGTCGAGGGTGCGATTCTCCACCTTGACCGCGACCTCGCGCCCCACGGATATCTGGGTCGCCTTGTAGATCGTCGCGTAACCGCCACGGGCGAATACCCGCAGATCGGTCAGACCGGGCACGATGGGCAACGGCAGGGCGCCGGGCGGGGTCGCGGTCACAGCTCTGAAAATACCCAACCGGACCGGTGGCTCAGCGAACCACGTCAGCGGCCGGGGCGGCACCGGCGGTGAGAACGCTCCCGCCGCCCTCCGCCTTCGGACCCGCGCGGCGGTCGTCCCACCACAGCCCCACGGCCGTCGCCACCGCGCCCACGCCCTCCCAGGCAGCCACCCCGAAGAAGCCGGCGGGCGCGATGTCGGCCAGCACCGCGATGCTGAACACGGTGAAGGTGACCAGCCGGAACACCACAGTGAAACGGAAGAACGCGCGCCACTCGGTGGCGGTGGCGAGCAGGTAGTAGACCCCCATGTTGAACGAGGCCATCGAGGACGCCATCAGGAAGGTGCCGGTGTGGTCACCGGCCGCGCGGCTCGCCGGCGTCTCGAAGCCGAGCATGCCCAGCAGCGCCTCCGGCCAGACCAGCCCGACCGCGCCCATGAGCAGGGCCAGCACGCCGAAGACCGCGATCGTCCACCCGGCGGCCGAACGCGGCAACCTCATCACGGCCCTCCCAGACCCGGCACGGGTGCGGCACGGTGGACCCACCCTCGGACCTGACACGCTATCGGCCGCCCCTGACACACCGCATCCCCAGAACCGCCAGACCTCTCCTGGGGTTCCGGTGCGGGGTCCGACACCGCACCCCTCTCCGGACCCCGCCCGCCTCGCGCCGCCAGCCACGCCCATGGTCACTGAACGGCTAGACGCATCCCAGCCCCTGGGCGTAACCGGCCGGCAACTGTCCAGCGGCGACCTTGTCGGCGATCTCCCAGAACGTCTCCGGCCAGTCACCCTGGTCGTTCATCTGGTGCAGCACCCGCCACGTGTGGCTGCTCCGCAACGCGTCGCCGGCTCGCCGGAGTGCGGCCTCGTCACCGGCCCGCTTCGCGCGTAGCCATTCGGCGATCCAGGCACAGCCGATGCGGGAGGTCACCTGGGCACCGAACTGGTAGGGGTCGTTGGGGCCGACGATCACCAGCGCGGCGACGTCGAAGTCCGGCGGAAGCGGCACGTCGGCCAGCACCTTAACCGCCTCCTCGGCCACCCGCTCCGGCGTGACGATCTCCGCCGGCAGCGCGGCCAGCCAGGTGCGCACGTCGACGCGGACGATGTGGCCGAGGGTCCGGTCGAACTCGCCGCGGCCCCAGTCGCCTGAGCTACGGAGTTCGACGAAGACACCGTCGCGGGGGCGGAGCAGGACCCCGAAGTCGCTCAAACCTTGGAAAAAGAGCTCACCCGGCCAGCCGTCGACCTCGACTCGTTTCGAGACGTTGAGGCGGAGCCGGTCGGCGCGGAAACCGTCGTAGTGGGCAGCCGGGTACCAGTTCATCTCCAACTGCCGCCCACGGTTGTCGAACCGGATGGTGCCCTGCTGCTGCGCGAACCCGTAGACGGTGACCACCCTCCACCCGGACTCGTCGATCAGCAGCCGCGGGTTACCCTCGGCGGCCTTCAGAGCCACCGGGGAGTAGACGACGGGGGCACTCGCACCGGCGGTCCCCGTGGGTGCGGCCCCAGGATCGTCCACACGGGCGCGGGGCATCGTGGCCACGGCGAGGACGATGGTGAGGACCGCAGCCGCGGTCGCCGCGCCGGCGAGGCGGCGGGCCATGCCGCGACCCACCCGACGGCGCGGTTTCGGTGCTTCGACGACGCGTTCGAGGACCGGGTCGGACATGATCTCCTCCAGCAGGGCCTGCTTCGCCCCGTCGAGGTGCCCGATGGCATCGAGGCGGTAGGGGTCGGCGTCCCGGACCATCCGGTCGAGATGCTCCTCGGTCATCTGCCCTCCTTCGGGGCGGGTGCGGTCAGGGCATCGAGTACATGTCCGGGTGGGCCGAGGTCGTCACCGACGAGGCCGCGCAGCCTCGCCCGCGCGCGCGACAGGCGGGTACGGAACGTGGCCGGGCTCACCCGGAGGACCGACGCCGCCTCGCGGGGCTCCAGCCCCTCCCAGACGGTCAGCATCAACACCTCCCGGTCCATCTCGTCCAGCCGGGCCAACGCGGCCTGGACGGCGAGCCGCTCAGGAACCTCGGTGCCGGGGTCGGCGGCGACGGCGGCCGTGATCTGTTGTCGTAGCCGCTCGCCGAGCCGCTGCCGACGCGTACCGCCGCGCTGGTGGTTGGCGAGCACCCGTCGGGCGACGCCATACAGCCACAGCCGGGCTTCGGCATCGGCCGGCAGGTCGTGTCTGCGGCGCCAGGCGACGAGGAAGGCCTCCGCGACGATGTCGGCCGCGTCCTCGGGGTGCTCGACCCGCCGCAGGGCGTACGCCAGCAGCGAGTCGAAGTTGCCGGCGTAGAAGCGTCGAAAGCGGTCCTCGTGGTACTCGGTCCCGGAGCTCACGTTCATCCCATGTCCGGCCGGGCACGAATCGTGACGGGCCCGGCCAGGAAGGTCCGGACGTCAGGAAGCGGCGAGGCGGGCGCGCAGCGCGTCGGCGGAGGCGCGTTCGCTGCGTTGCTCGGTCGCGTACGCCAGGCGGACCGCCTCCTCGGCGCTGGCCAGCGCCTCGGCGGGCCGGCCGCAGCCGGCGAGCGCCTCGGCGAGCACGGACGCGGCGACCACCTGACTGCGCACGTCCTCCGCCGGGGCGGCGACGGCCCGCCGGGCCCAGTCCAGCGCCTGCTCACACTGCCCGTGGGCGAGCAGCGCGGACGCGTACCGGGCCATGGTCTGGCGGCGCGAGAAGAGCAGCGAAGGCACGGTGGCGGCGGTGGTGGCCACCGGGGCGAGCAACCCGACGGCGGTCGCGGAGTCGCCGGCGGCCAGCCGGGCGGTGGCCAGCAGCACCCGGGGCCCCACCTGGGCGGGCGCCTGCGGGTTGTGCGGCTCGACGGCGGTCAGCACCGACCGGGCGTCCCGCTCGGCGGTCTCGCAGTCGCCCAGGTCCAGCGCCACGAACCCGCGCAGCGTGCCGGCCATCCCGGTGAGCAGCGGGTGGGACGTCCGGTCGGCGTAGGACAGCGCGTCGGTGAGCAGGTCGGCGGCGTGCTCCGGCTCGCCCAGCCCGCGTGCGACGACTCCCCGGACGACCAGCGCGAACCCGCGCCCCCAGTCGTCCGAGGCGGCGGCGAACTCCCGGTACGCCCGGCGGGCGCCCCGGTCCGCCTCGCCCAGCTCGCCCAACTCGGCCGTGGCGAACGCCTCGACCGCCCGCAACGTGCCCACCGCCCACGCCTCGCCGACCCGCTCGCCGAACGGCAGGAAGACCTGCGCCATCCGGGTCGCCTCCCGCAGCCGGCCGGCCAGCAGCCGGGCGAACGCGGTGGTGCCGCGCAGCCACGCCCGCCCGTACGGGTCCTTCAGCTCGGCGAAGAGCCGGGCGGCCCGGCCGAGCACGGCATCGGTGCCGGCGAAGTCGCCCCTGGTCGTGGTCACCCACGCCAGGTTCTGCAACGACCACGCCTGCCCCCGGCGATCCTGCGCCTGGAGGCTGACCTGGTACGACGCGGCGAGCCGGCTGCTGGCCTGCCCCAGCCGCCCGGCGATGAAGTCGGCCATGCCGAGGCGGCGCATCGCCGAGGCGCGCAGCGTCGGCAGCCCGCCCGCCGTGGCCACCTGCAACGCCTCCTGCCAGCAGGCCACCGCCCGCGCCTGGTCGCCCATGGTCTGGTGGGCCTG
Source organism: Micromonospora sp. NPDC047074 (assembly GCF_040643815.1). Taxonomy (NCBI): domain Bacteria; kingdom Bacillati; phylum Actinomycetota; class Actinomycetes; order Micromonosporales; family Micromonosporaceae; genus Micromonospora; species Micromonospora sp. NPDC047074. The sequence continues at coordinate 51,176 of NZ_JBEYVB010000008.1, read as the reverse complement.
CCCGGCGAGCAGCAGCGCGCTGGTCCGGACGGCCGACTCGTCGCCGGCGTTGACGGCGATCTTCTCGGCGAAGGCGAGCGCGTCGGCGGGACGGCCGACCTGGAGCAGCGCCCGGGCGTGCACCACCCGGTCGGCCGCCGGCACGCCGTCGCGGGCCAGGTCGGCGGCGCGTTCGGCGTACTCCACCGCCAGCGCGGGCTCACCCGCGTGCAGCGACCGGCGGGCGGCCCCGCCGAGCGCGGCGACGCCCAGCGGCACGACGGCCCGCGCCGGGGCGTCCGGCCGCAGCCCGACCGCGTCGGCCAGCACGGCGGCCCGCTCCACGTGCTGGGCCACGAAGACGTCCCGGGCGGCCTCGGCGAACCCGCCCGGCGCCCCGCCTCCCGCCGTCGGGCCGGCCGCGGCCCACCGGGCCAGCGCCGCGTGCCGCTCGGCCAGCTCGGCCTTGCTCACCCCGGCGTACGCGGCCTCCCGCATCAGCGGGGTGGCGAAGGCGTACCCGGTGCGGGTGCGGTGCAGCATGCGGCGTTGCAGCAGCTCCTCGACGGCCCGCTCCAGCTCGACGGCGACCACCGCCGCGGGGCGGCCGTCCCGGCCGGCCCGTTGCTCGCGCAGCGCCTCCAGCGCGCCGTCCGGCACGGTGTCGCCGACCACCGCCGCGTCCCGCAGCACCGAGCGGGCCTCCGCCGGCAGCGCGTCGATGCGCGCGGCGAGCACGGCGGCGAGGTCGCGGGAGAGCAGCCGGCTGCCGAGCGAGCCGGGCACCAGGCGCCAGCCGCCCGGGCTCGGGGCGTTCCGCTCGGCGAGGGCGGTCAGCGCGCCCCGCTCCATCAGCAGGGTGACCAGCTCGGCCAGGTAGAACGGGTTGCCCTGGGCGGTGGCGAGCAGCCGGTCGGCGTCGGCCTGCGGCAGCCGGCCGCCGCTGAGGTAGCTGGTGAGCAGCCGGGCCGCATCGGCTCCGCGCAGCGGCGGCAACGCGTGCACCTCGGCGTCCGCGACCCGGGTCAGCGCCCCGGCGGTACGCACCAGCTCGGGCCGGCCGAGCAGCAGCACCAGCACCGGGCCGGTGAGCCGGGACAGGGTGACCCCGAGCGCCTGGATGGTCTCGGCGGTGGCGTCGTGCAGGTCGTCGACGACGATCACCAGGGGCGCCTCCCCGGCGAGGCCGGTGAGCAGGTCCGCGACCGCGTTCGGCACGGCGTCGGCGTCGGCGGGTTGCTGGGCGGTGCCCCACTCGCCCTGGTCGGCGGGGCCGCCGGGCAGTTCGGCGTACCCGAGCAGGGCCAGCAGTTGGTCGGTGGCGACCGGCGCCGGCTCGCCCGACCGGCTGAGTCGCTGGCCGAGCCGGCGCAGGCGTTCCTCGACGGCCGGCCGGGTGAGCGCGGTGGCGGCGTCGTTGGGCAGGCCGACCGCCGCCCGGACGAGGTCGGCCAGGGGTGCGAGCCGGCGGCGCTCGCCGAACGCGGCGCAGCGCACCGACAGCACCCGGGCGCCGGTGTGCGCGGCGTACCGGCCGGCACCCACGTCGTAGCCGGCGGCGAGGCGTTCCACCTCGGCGGCGAACCGGGACTTGCCGATCCCGGCCTCGGCGGTCATCAGCAGCACCCGGGGCTCCGCGCGGTCGATCACCTCGGCCAGCCGGCCGGCGACCCGGCCGATCTCGGTCTCCCGGCCCACGAAGGGGGCCTCGTCGCCGAGACCGGAGCGGGTGCCCGGCGCGTCCAGGAGGCCGAGCAGCTCGTACGCCTCGACGGGCTCGCGCTTGCCCTTGAGCCGCAGCGGTCGCAGCGCGCGCCAGGACGCGACGTGCCGGGTGGCGGCCGACGTGCGGGCCCCGGCGTAGACGGCGCCGACGGCGGCGGCGTCGGCCAGCCGGGCGGCGGTGTTGACGGTGTCGCCGATGACCGTGTACTCGATCGCGGCCTGGATGCCGGCGATCACGTCGCCGGTGTTGAGCCCGACCCGCAGGCCGAGCGGCGCACCGCCGCCGCGCTCGTCGTCGAGCACCCGGCGGACCGCCCGTTGCATCGACAGCGCCGCGCGGACCGCCCGCTCGGCGTCGTCCTCGTGTGCCACGGGCGCGCCGAAGACCGCCATGATCCCGTCGCCGGTGAGCTTGTCGACGTGCCCCCCGAACGTCTTCACCGCGCCGGCCAGGGCGGCGAGCACCCGGTCGGTGACCGCACCGACCCGTTCCGGGTCGAGGTCCTCCGACCAGGAGGTGAAGTCGGACAGGTCGCCGAAGAGCACGGTCACCACGCGACGCTCGGCCGCGGGCAGCGTCGCGGCGGCCGGCAGCGCGGCACCGCAGTTGTGGCAGAACCGCGCGCCCGGCACGGCTACGGTTCCGCACACCGGGCAGGTCACGCTTGCTCCAACCTCGCGGCACCTCCGCCGGATTCCCCTCCGAGGTACTCCAGCTGGGCCCGGACCGACCACTCCGCGGCCCACCACAGCGACCGGTCGACGTCGGCGTAGACCGTCGCGACCACCTCGGCGGCGGTGGTGGCGCCCCCGGCGACCGCCGCCCGGACCTGGTCGAGCCGGGCCCGGCGGTGGGCCAGGTAGAAGTCGGCCGCGACGCCGCAGTCGGCCAGCGCCGGGCCGTGCCCCGGCAGCGCCGGGATCCCCTGGTACGTCGAGAGCAGTTCCAGGCTGGTCAGGTAGTCCCCGAGGTGCCCGTCCGGATGGGCGACGACGGTGGTGCCCCGGCCCAGGATGGTGTCGCCGGTGAGGACGACCCGCTCGGCACCGTGCTCGGCCACGAAGCAGACGGAGTCGCCGGTGTGCCCGGGGGTCGGGACGAGCCGGACGTCCAGGCCGTGGTCGCCGAGGTGTTCCCCGGGCACGGTCAGCGGCTTCCCGGCGAGGGTGTGCGCCGGGTCGGCGGCGCGTACGGGCACCCCGCCGAGCAGCTCGTGCAGGCGGGGCGAGCCCTCGGTGTGGTCGGGGTGTCCGTGGGTGATCAACACGAGGCCGACCGGGCCCGCCGCGGCGATCGCCGCCAGGTGCCCCTCGTCGGCCGGGCCCGGATCGACGACGATCGCGTGCTGCTGGCCAGGGGCGCGCAGCACCCAGGTGTTGGTGCCGTCGAGCGTCATCGGCCCCGGGTTGGGGGCCCGCAGCAGCGTCACCCAGTCCGGCAACTCGCCGGCGAGCGCCGCCGCCGGCGCGGTGAAGTGGCCGGTCATGGCTGCGATCGTACGACCCCGCCCGCCACTCCCCGCGATCTTGCACTTCTGGCCCCGAATACGTCCCCGTTCACGGCTTTTGACCGGGCGGGAAGTGCAAGATCGCGGGCGGGGGCTACGAGACCTCGACGATGACCTCGACCTCGACGGGGGCGTCCAGGGGCAGCTCGGCCACGCCCACGGCGCTGCGCGCGTGACGGCCGGCCTCACCGAAGACCGCGCCGAACAGGTCGGAGGCACCGTTGATCACGCCGGGCTGGGCGGTGAACCCGGGCGCGGAGGCCACGAAGCCGGTCAGCTTGACGACCTTGACGACGTTCTCCAGGCCGACCAGCGAGTCGATCGCGGCCAGCGCGTTGAGGGCGCACCGCTGGGCCAGGTCCTTTGCCTGGTCGGCGGAGACGCCGGCGCCGACCTTGCCGGTGGCGAGCAGCTTCCCCTCGACCATCGGCAGCTGCCCGGAGACGTAGACGTGCTGCCCCGACTGGACGGCCGGCACGTAGCTGGCCACCGGCGGGACCACCTCGGGCAGCGTGTGCCCGAGCTCGGCGAGCTTCGCGTGGGGACCGTTGCTCATGCCGCCACCTCGCTGCGCCCGGCGGCGTCATGCGCCGACGCGCCGGTCAGGATGATTCGCTCGCTCATGCCTTCGGCCGCTTCAGGTAGGCGACGAGCTGCTCCGGGTTGGGGCCGGGGACCACGGAGACGAGTTCCCACCCGTCCTCACCCCAGTTGTCGAGGATCTGCTTGGTCGCGTGGACCAGCAGCGGGACCGTGGCGTATTCCCACTTCTGCATCGGTGGAGGGCTCCCTCGGACGGAGTTCGACTCTTCGACGCACAGCCTACGGTCCGGCGGACGGCCGGGGCGCGGGACGCTGCTCCGGAGGGGTCGGCGCCTCCCCGCAGGGCCCGCCGTGCTCGTACGGCTGGGGGCAGCGGGACCGGTCCGGCAGCAGCAGGTCGCAGAAGACCCGGTGCCGGTTGTTCTGGTCGTCGGTACTGGAGACCGTGGTCTCGCCCGCGTCCAGTTCGCGCAGGAAGCCCAGCGAGGTGGCGACCGTACCGGCCAGCGCGGTGGCCACCTTCAGGTCGGTGACCCGGATCGGCAGGTGGATGACGTATCCGGGCTCGTCCTCGTCCCGGCCGCCGGGGCCGGAACGGCCGGCCGCGCGCACCACGTTGACGGGCTCGGCCAGCCGCCGGTACGACCGCTCGTTCATCGGCAGGCCGCCGCCGGGCCCCTCGGCCCCGCCCACGGGGCCGGATCCGGTCCGCCGCGCCCGGTCGCTCGTTGGGAACTGTGCTCGGGGGATGTTGTCCACGTCGCGCATGCGCTGCCTCCGGACGTCGTACCTGATCACGTCATCGCCTTGCGGACCTGGCCCCCTCCGCCCGGCCCGTCCCCCGCACCGCAGAAGAACGTAGGGCCGGAGCGGCGGTCTAGCCAACAGGACGCGCACATCCGGTCACGCAAAGTCACATATGCGACACAGGCCGGGTAAGCAACCCGACGGCGCCCGCCGCCCCCCGGAGTCGAAGGCTGACCGTTACCCTTCCCGTCGGACGGGCGCTCGCCGCTTCGCCGCCAGCTCGATCACGCTCGTCGCCGCTGGGCGACGACGTCGCACCCCGGGGGACGAGATGACCCAACCACCCAGCGGCGCCGCCGGACCGTCGCCCGACCAGCCGGCCACCCCGGCCGTCCCCGACGCCCCGGCCACACCCGGCCCCCCGACAGCTCCCGACGCCCTCACCGCCCCCGGTGCCACCGCCGGCCCGGCGGGGCCGGTGGGAGCCCCCGATCCGTCGGTCCCGCCGCCCCCGGCCGGGTACCCGTACCAGCCGGCCGCCCAGGACCCGTCGTTCCCGGCCGGGCAGTCGCCGTTTCCGCCGCCCGCCGCGCCGAAGAAGAAGCGCGGCGTACTGATCGCCGCCATCGTCCTGGCCGTGCTCCTGCTGCTCTGCGCGGGCGGCGGCGTCGTGACGTTCCTGGCGCTGCGCGACGCCGAGAGCGGCGAGGGCGCCAAGGAGCCGGCGGTCGCGGTGGACGAGTTCCTCGGCGCCGTCTACCGGGACCGCGACGCGGGCAGGGCGGCCGGCCTGGTCTGTGCCTCGTCGCGGGACGAGAAGAAGATCGCCGCCAAGGTGGCGGAGGTCGAGAAGCAGGTCTCGACGTACCAGAACCCCCGGTTCCGGTGGACCAGCCCGAAGGTCGACGACCAGACCGGTGACCGCGCCACGGTCACCACCAAGGTGACCATGACCACCGCCGACGAGAAGGTCGCCGACCAGGACCTGCGGTTCACCGTGGTGAAGAAGACGGGTTGGTGGGTCTGCGAGGTCGCCTGACGCCGCCGGCTGGATAGGCTCGACGGGTGCGAGCAGCAGAGTCGCCGGCCGACCCGGCCGCTACGAGGTGGCCCGCCCGCCTCCACGTCGTGACGGGCAAGGGCGGCACCGGAAAGACCAGCGTCGCGGCGGCGCTGGCCCTGGCCCTGGCCGCCGGCGGCCGGCGCACCCTCCTGGTGGAGGTCGAGGGGCGGCAGGGCATCGCCCAGCTCTTCGGGACCGATCCCCTGCCGTACGAGGAGCGGCACCTGACCGACGCGCCCGACGGCGGTGAGGTGCGGGCCCTGGCGGTGGACGCCGAGGAGGCCCTGCTGGAGTACCTGGACATGTTCTACAAGCTCGGCGCGGCCGGCCGGGCGCTGCGCAAGCTCGGGGCGATCGACTTCGCCACCACCATCGCACCGGGCCTGCGGGACGTCCTGCTCACCGGCAAGGTGAAGGAGGCGACCACCCGCACCAACGGCCAGCGGCGCGCGTACGACGCGGTCGTGTTGGACGCGCCGCCCACCGGGCGGATCGGCCGGTTTCTCAACGTCACCGCCGAGACGGCCCGGCTGGCCAAGGTGGGCCCGATCAAGACCCAGAGCGAGGGCGTCGCCGCGCTGCTGCGCTCCCCGATCACCGCCGTGCACGTCGTGACCCTGCTCGAGGAGATGCCGGTCCAGGAGACGGTGGACGCGATCGCCGAGTTGACCCAGCTCGGCTTCCCGGTGGGGCGTGTGATCGTCAACGGCGCCCGCCCCCCGTTGCCCGCCGGCCGGGTGGTGGCCGCGGCCGAGCTGGAACAGGGTCTGCGGGCCGCCGGGCTGCCGGCCGACCGGGACACCGTCGCCGGGCTGGCCACGGAGGCCCGCGACCAGGCCATCCGCCGCGAGCTGGAGGAGACGCTGCGGGCCGACCTGGTGGAGCTGGGCACACCGCTGGTCGAGCTGCCGCTGCTGCCCGGCGGGGTGGATCGGGCCGGCCTGGACCGGCTTGCCGCCGCCCTCGTCGCGGCGGATTGACTCACACCTGATGCCGGCGCGGGGACGCAGGCCGACCCGGCCCGATACGCTCCATTGGTGCCTTCCGAAGACGCGGCGCCACAGCTGGACGTCGACCAGATCCTCGCCGATCCGGGCGTCCGGATCGTGGTGTGCTGCGGTGCGGGCGGGGTGGGAAAGACGACCACGGCCGCCGCGCTCGCGCTGCGGGCGGCGGAGCGGCACGGCCGGCGGACGGTGGTGCTCACCATCGACCCGGCCCGCCGGTTGGCCCAGTCGCTCGGGCTGACCGAGCTGGACAACACCCCCCGCCAGGTCAAGGGCATCGACGTCGAGGCCAGCGGTGGCGAGTTGCACGCCATGATGCTCGACATGAAGCGCACCTTCGACGACGTGGTGCTCCAGCACACGGATCCGGCGAAGGCGGCGGAGATCTTCGCGAACCCCTTCTACCAGGCCATGAGCTCGACCTTCGCCGGCACGCAGGAATACATGGCGATGGAGAAGCTCGGCCAGTTGCACGCCCGGGGCGAGTGGGACCTGATCGTGGTGGACACCCCGCCGTCCCGCTCGGCCCTGGACTTCCTGGACGCTCCGGCCCGGCTGTCCCGCTTCCTCGACGGGCGGATGCTGCGGCTGCTGCTGGCCCCGGCACGCACCGGCGGGCGGAGCATGTTCAGCCTGGTCACCGCCTCGTTCGGGATGTTCTCCAAGGTCGTGCAGAAGGTGCTCGGGGCCCAGTTGCTGACCGACCTCTCCGGCTTCGTCGCCGCGCTGGATTCGATGTTCGGCGGCTTCCGGCAGCGCGCCGAGCAGACGTACCGCATCCTCCAGGCGCGGGAGACGGCGTTCCTGCTGGTCGCGGCGCCGGAGCCGGACGCGGTCCGGGAGGCCGCGTATTTCGCGGGCCGGCTGCGCGCGGAGCAGATGCCGTTGGCGGGCCTGGTGCTCAACCGGGTGCACCGTCCGGCGGTGCCCGGGCTCGACGCGGCGGAGAGCCTGGCCGCCGCGGAGCGGCTGGCCGGCCTCGGTGGGCACGAGGGCACCGTCGACGTGCTGCGGGCCCACGCCGCCCTGGCCCAGCAGGCGGTACGCGAACAGCAGGTGGCGGCCCGGTTCACCGAGGCGTTCCCGGCGGTGCCGGCGGTGTCGGTGACGGCGCAGCCCGCCGACGTGCACGACGTCGACGGGCTGCGGACGATCGGCGCGGCGATCAGCCGGCCGTGACGGTGCTCAGCCGGAGGTGCTGACGAGGATCTTGTCCTTGCCGGCCTTCTCCTTGGCGTTCTTCTTCATCGCGGCCTCGAACATCTTGCGCCAGCTCGCCACCTGAGGGTGACGGCGCAGCAGCGCGCGGCGTTCGCGTTCGGTCATGCCGCCCCACACGCCGAACTCGATTCGGTTGTCCAGCGCGTCGGCCAGGCACTCGTACCGAACTGGGCAGCTCCGGCAGATCCGCTTCGCCACGTTCTGTTCGGCGCCCTGTACGAACAACGCGTCCGGGTCCCCGTTCTGACACGCCGCCAGCGACGGCCAGTCAGTGATCATGCCCATCTGTACACGTCCCCCCTTGCAGTACCTACCGACCCCGTCGCGGACCAGCCGGCATCCCCCCGGTCGCCCGGCCTGCCTTCCCCAAGGCGGCACGGACGACATGTGGCGCTGTCGCCGCCCCCATCATGCTCTGTAGTCGCCTGATTACGCAACGTTGTCGGCGAAATCCATCATTCCGGACACTCCCGGCTTCCCGGGCTTCGCGACCGCCGGTTACCCCGCCGGAGTCCGTGAAAACGCTGCGAGCCCCCTCTGCGAGGAGGAAGACTCGACGCCGGATTCACGCAACCCCGCACCGGGGGTCATGCGTTTAGCACAACGAGGTCGGCGCGCGCAGGAAATGGGGAAAGAACGCCCCGGCGCCCCTCGTTCCCTACTCGCGTACCCTGTCGAGGTGACCTGGATGCGGAAACGTGACCACAATGTCTTTACCAACGCCGCATCGCTACTCATCTGCGGCCTGTTGGCCGGTGTGGTGGTCGCAGCGGCGGCCTTCCCCGCGGTGGCGATGTCCGGGCTGGCCGCGAAGGCCGGCGCCGAGACCTTCGGCGCGCTGCCCAAGGAGCTGACGGTGGCCCGCTCGCCGCAGATCACCCACCTGGTCGCCGCCGACGGCAAGACCCCGCTGGCGACCTTGTACGACGAGAACCGCAAGGACGTCAAGCTCAAAGACGTCGCGCCCGTCATGCAGAAGGCGATCATCGCCGCCGAGGACCACGACTTCTACAAGCACAACGGCGTGGACCTGAACGGCATCGCCCGGGCCTTCGTCAACAACCAGTCCGGCGCGGCCAGCCAGCAGGGCGCCTCGACGCTGACCATGCAGTACGTCCGGCTGGCCATCGCCTACTCGGCGACCCACCCGGCGGACGTGGTCGCGGCCACCGAGGACACCAGCGCCCGCAAGCTGCGCGAGATGCGCTACGCCATCCAGATCGACAAGGAGTTCTCCAAGGACGAGATCCTGGAGCGCTACCTCAACATCGCCGCCTTCGGCAACGGCGCGTACGGCATCTACGCCGCCAGCCAGGTCTACTTCAGCAAGCCGCCGAGCAAGCTCAAGATCGAGGAAGCGGCCATGCTCGCGGGCATGGTGAAGGCGCCCAGCACCAACGACCCGACCACCAAGAGCGGCTACAAGGCGGCGGTCGAGCGGCGCGACTACGTGATCGAGAACATGGTCGAGATCGGCGCCATCACCCGCCAGGAGGCGGACGCGGCGAAGGCCGTCCAGCTCAAGATCACCGGCAAGCGGGCCCCCAACGGCTGCGTCTCGGCCAACGAGAAGGGCTGGGGCTTCTTCTGCGACTACTTCTACCGCTGGTGGATGGGGCAGGAGACCTTCGGCTCGACCTCGTACGACCGGGAGCGGCGGCTCAAGAGCGGCGGCTACACGGTGGTGACCACGCTGGAACCGCAGGCCCAGCGCGGCGCCGACAAGGCCGTCCGCAAGGCCAAGAAGGAGTCCGCCAAGGAGGCCGCCATGGTGGCGGTGGTCGAGCCGGGCACCGGCCGGGTGCGGGCGCTGGCGACGAACCGCAACTTCAAGCTCGACGACCCGAAGAAGCCGGCCAACAAGGCGCACAGCGACCCGAAGCAGCGCAAGAAGGGCAAGCGCGGCAACTACCCGAACACCGTGAACCCGCTGCTCAGCGGCGGCGACGGCATCACGGGCTACCAGGCCGGCTCGACCTTCAAGATCTTCACCATCGTGGCCGCGTTGGAGAAGGGCATCCCGCTCAGCTACACGATCAACGCCCCGCAGACATTCAAGTCGGAATACATCATCAGTAGCAGCAGCCCGGCGGCGTGCCCCGGCACCAACCTCTACTGCCCGACCAACTCCGGCAAGAAGGCCGGCGGCGTGCAGACCATGTGGAGCGCCTTCTCCTCCTCCATCAACACCTACTTCGTGCCGCTCCAGCAGCAGGTCGGCGCGGAGAACGTGGTCGACGTGGCCAAGCGGCTCGGCATCCAGTTCCGGCAGGGCCAGGACGCCGACTTCGCCAACGACAAGGAGGCCGCGCACCAGTGGGGCGCCTTCACCCTCGGCGTCTCGCAGACCACCCCGCTGGAGCTGGCCAACGCCTACGCCACCCTCGCGGCGGACGGCAAGTACTGCGAGCCCATCCCGGTGCAGGAGATCAGGGACCCGGAGGGCAAGAAGCTCGACATCGCCAACCCGCGCTGCGAGAAGCGGGTGAGCACCGAGGTGGCCCGCGCCGCCGTCGACGCCGCCCGCTGCCCGGTCGGTGACAACTCCTCCACCAGCAAGTGCGGCGGCAGCCGTACGGCCGCCGAGGTGAAGCAGGTCGTCGACGCCCCGGTGGCCGGCAAGTCCGGCACCACCGACTCGGAGAAGACCGCCGCCCTGGTCGCGATGACCAAGCAGTACGCGGTCGCCGGCATCATGGCCGACCCGGACTGGCCGCAGACCAACGTCAAGATGGGGCACAAGCAACGCGACGGCATCAACCCGCCGGTCATCGAGACGCTGCGTGACGCCATGAAGGGCAAGAAACGGATCAACTTCGAGCCCCCGGGCAAGAAGATCTCCGACGGCGACCAGCGCCGGATCCCCGACGTCAAGTGCCTCGACCCCGAGCAGGCCAAGTCCCGGATCGAGGCGGAGGGCTTCGACGCCGTCATCTCCGACATCAAGGTCGAATCGAGCTGCCCGGCCGGCAAGGCCGCCGGCACCAGCCCCGACGGCCGCACCATCAAGGGCGGCGTGGTGACCATCCAGATCAGCTCCGGCGGTGGTGCCGGCCCCGGCGGCCCGGGCGGCCCTGGTGGTCAGCCGAGCACCCCCGGCCGCCCAGGCGGACGCCCCGGCGGCTGAGCCGGCCGCACGAACCGGACGGGCGGGCACCCCACGAGGGGTGCCCGCCCGTTTCGCGTACGCGGACCGGGTGGCCGGGTGCGCGTTGCCGCGGCCGGCCTGCGGCCCGGGTCAGAGGCCGAGCTGCCGCCGTACCTCCGCGGCGACCCGGCCGCCCTCGGCCCGGCCGGCCACCGCGGCCTGGGCCGCCTTCATGGCCTGACCCATCTGCGCCTTGCCGCTGAAGCCGCCCGCGCCGAGCGCCCCCGTGACCAGCTCGGTCAGCTCGGCGTCGGAGAGCTGCTTCGGCAGGTAGCGCTCCAGCACCTCGCCCTCGGCGGTCTCCTTCGCGGCCTGCGCGGTGCGGCCGGCGTCGGCGAACGCGGTGGCCGCCTCCCGGCGCTTCTTCGACTCCCTGGTCAGCACCGCGAGCACCTCGTCGTCGGTGAGCTCGCGCTTGGCCTTGCCGGCGACCTCGGCGGTGCCGACGGCGGCGAGCGCCATCCGCAGCGTGGAGGTGGTCAGCTCGTCGCGCGCCTTGAGAGCGGCGCGCATGTCGGCGGTCAGACGGTCCTTCAGCGTGCTCATGGACGGTGAAACTACCCTGAACGCCATGCGAAAGCGCACACTATTCCGGCTCGCGACCGGGACCGTCGCCCTCGGCGCGGCGACCCTGGCGTACGCGTCCCTCGTCGAGCGCAACATGTTCACCCTGCGACGCTACGACGTGCCGGTGCTGCCAGCCGATGCCGAGCCGCTGCGCGTCCTGCACCTGTCGGACCTGCACATGATGCCCGACCAGGGGCGCAAGCAGCGCTGGGTGGCGTCGCTGGCCGCGCTCGACCCCGACCTGGTCGTGGTCACCGGCGACAACATGGCCCACCCCGGCGCCGTGCCCGGCGTGCTGCGGGCCCTCCAGCCGCTGCTCGACTACCCGGGGGCCTTCGTCTTCGGCTCCAACGACTACACCGGGCCGGTCTGGAAGAACCCGTTCACCTACTTCCTGCCCGACCGGGAGTACACGGACGGCGTCGAGCTGCCGCACGAGGAGCTGCGCGACGTCCTCGTCGGCGCCGGCTGGGCGGACCTGAACAACGCCCGCACCACCCTCAAGGCCGGTGGCCGGGTCGTCGAGCTGCTCGGGGTCGACGACCCGCACATCGAACGGGACGACTACGACTCCGTGGCCGGGCCGGTGCTGCCCACCGCCGACCTCTCGATCGCACTCAGCCACTCCCCCGAGCCCGCCGTCCTCGACCGGATGGCCGCCGACGGCTTCGGGCTGCTGCTCGCCGGGCACACCCACGGCGGCCAGGTCTGCGTACCGGGAGTCGGGGCGCTGGTGACCAACTGCGGCCTGCCCCGATCGATGGCGCGCGGCCTGCACCGCTGGCCCGGGTCCGACTCCTGGCTGCACGTCTCCGCCGGGCTCGGCACCCACCCGACCGCGCCGGTCCGGTTCGCCTGCCCGCCCGAGGCGAGCGTGCTCACCCTTATCCCCCGCTGACCGCGCCCCTGTGCTCCGCCGGGCCCCGCTCACGGCCCGGCCGGGTTCCGGGTGAGGTGCGGGACCCGTGAGGGGCCGGTACGGCGGTGGGGGTACCGAGTTTGACCGCCGAGCGGGGTGGGCTACTATTTGTCGGCACGCCTCGGGGTGTGGCGCAGCTTGGTAGCGCGCTTCGTTCGGGACGAAGAGGTCGTCGGTTCGAATCCGGCCACCCCGACCGAGGTCAGGGGCCACTCTCCATCGATGAGAGTGGCCCCTGATGCATTCGTACAGCAGTCGAGTACAGCAGCGGCGGTCACCGCAGGCTCTCCCCCAGGCGCTTGAGGGCGTCGCGGGTGGCGTCCGAGGACGCCTGCGAGTAGATCTCCATCGTGACCGAGACCTCCGCGTGCCGGAGCACCTGCATGATGACGCGCGGGTGCACGTCCAGGTCGACGAGCAGGGTCGCGCAAGTACGCCGAGCGTCGTGCACGGTGATCTTCCGGACCCCGGCGCGGGCACAGCGGGCATCCCAGGAGCGGTTGAAGTTGCGCGGCTCGACCGGAGTTCCGTAGCGGGTGGTGAACAGCAGCCGGGAGCCCTGCCAGGCGATGCCCGCCTGATCACGGTCGTTCTTCCTCGCCTGCTGGCGAAGGTCCAGCCCCGCCGCGCAGATGTCCGGCAGCGGGAGAGTGGCGTCCGAGCTCTGCGTCTTGGTCTCGCGGTGCAGCAGTTGACCGCCGACCCGCTGCAACTGCCAGCCGACCGACAGCTCCCCCGCCGCCAGGTCGACGGCATCCTCGGTGAGGCCGAGCACCTCGCCCTTGCGCAGGCCGAGGACCAGGATCAGCACGTACGCGGTATAGAGCGGATCCCGGTCCGCCCGCGCGGACTCCAGGAAGCGACGCGCCTCATCGCTGCTCCATGCCCTGCCCCTACGGCGGCGGACCGGTGGGAGCTTGACCAGGGCGGCGGCGTTGCGGGTGACCAGTTCCTCGGTCGCGGCGTGGTTGAGCGCCGAGCGCAGCACACCCCGGATGTCCTTGACGGTGCGGGCGGACGGCGTGTCAACGCAGCACCGGCCGAGCGCGCAGCATCGCCGTCGGGCCACCGGGCGGCGGGCGTCCTTGCCCTGTGCACAGCACTGGCAGGTGCGGGCCACCTCGTTGATCCACGTCTGCACGTCGCGCACCTGGAGGCGGTCGAGCCGCTTACCGCCGAGCCCAGGGATCACGTACAACCGGAGGATCGTCTCGTAGGTGGCGCAGGTAAGCGGCGCGAGGTTGGGACGCACGACCTCCCGGTGCCAGTAGGTCAGGTAGTCACGGAGGATCGGCACCCGGGTGGCTACCGGTCCCGCCTTGGCCTGCTGGTGCAGCTTGATCCACTTGTCGTGGACGATCTCGCGGGTCTGTCCGTAGACATACTTGCGGGTCCGTTTGCCGTCGGGCTTGGTGACCCAGACGTACGCGGCGAAGCCGTTGCGGTAGGGGAAGATCGAGCCTTCGCCGTTGGCTCGTGCGCGTCCGGGCATCAGGCCGCCTCCTGCCGCTCGACCTGCTCGCGGATGTACTCGTCGACCCACTCGGGGAGGATGCGGCGGTACTTGCCGTCCTTGATCGAGCGCAGCTCGCCGGTGGCGATCTTCATCTTGACCTTCGACAGGCCGAAGCCGAGCAAGACGGCGACCTCGGCAGGTGAGTACCAGCGCGGGGTGAGGTTTCTGGTCATGCCGCCACCCCCGACCACGCCTCGTGGGCGAGTTCTTCCCGGCCGACGCGTCTGCGTTCCCGGTGTTGGGCGGCGGCGGTGTTGGCGAGCAGGGCGTCCCCGTTGGTCAGCCAGCCGGAGCCGGTGAAGGCCAGGGTGCCGACGGTGATCGTGTCGGCGGTGTCGTCCTCGGTGCGGCGGTAGGTGGCGCGGGTGGCGCGGAGCAGGCCGAAGGTGACCGAGTAGCGGCGGGCCTTGGTGAGGAAGTGGCCGCCGTAGCCGAGCATGTGCGCCCAGCGGCGCAGCCCGGCGTAGGGGTTCGGTCTGCTGTCAAGGTCGCCTTGACGCTTGCCCGTAGAGGTGGCGGTGTTGCTGGCCCGGGTGTGGGTGGGACGGCCGAGCCGCCAGCAGGCGTCGAGGAGCCGGGCCAGGTGGTCGCCTTCCGGGTCCGCGTAGGCGTCGATGGTGTCCGGGGTGAGTCGCGTGGAGCAGTGGCCGGTAACCTCGGTGGACTTCGTGGCGTACTTCGCCAGATAGGCGGCGACCTTCCCGTCGGTCACGTCCCCGTCGCCGGTGCCGATGCGGCGCACGTCGACCTGCTCACCCCAGGCGATCGACCAGCCGTGCGGTCGGTCGGGGTGCGCGGGGGTGGTGACGGTGATCTGCCGGGCCGCTGCATGCACGGCGTCGTCAAGGTCATCGGCCGTGATGCCGGCCGGCGGCGGGACCAGGGCGTGCCGGTCGAGCGGGTCGACGCCGTCGAGACGGAGCAGGACGTGAAAGTGCACCGCGCCCCGGCGCTGCATCTCGGCGACCTTCCCGTGCGACACCCGCACCGGCGGCACCCGGCGCACCCTGCCGGTGTCGGTGACGACCTGGACATGACCGATGCCTCGTCGACGGCACACTGCGGTGAGGTGACGATCGATGGCCTGCTTCGTGCGCCGCCACAACTCGCCGGAGAAGGCGTTCCACACGACCTGGTGGTCGTGGTCGTAGCAGTCCAGGCACAACGGCCGACCGAGCTGAGGATCGTCGGCGTCGTGGCGGGCGAAGCAGGCCGCGGGCCGCCCGTGCGGGCAGGTACCAGCAACGCGGCGAGCGTGGCAGGGTGCGGGGCGACAGTCACAGCGCCGCCGGCTGCCGCAGGTGTGACGGGGGATGTGCCGGTGATGCACCGTGCCGAAGGACGGTGCGGTGAAGGTGGCGAAGACGACCGGGTGCCGGGCGACGGTGGCGGGGACGGTCTTGCCGCCGGTCAGGCCGCAGCGGACGACCTGGAAGGCATCGCCGGCGTAGACCCAGGCGCAGTCGGGGCACTGGGCGGCACGGCGGTTGCCGCACGCCTTGTACAGCGTCCGGTCAGGCAACTCGTCGGTATGCCGCTCCCCAACCACCCGGCCGGTGGCCGGCTCGACGGCGGTAAGGGTGCCGGTCAGGCGGATCGGGCGGGTGCAGCCGGCAGCGGCGCGGGTGTGCTCCAGCCAGCCGAGAAAGTCCGGCGTGGCGGCTCGGTGCAGGGCTTGAGCATCACGGCCGGCGGCGAGACCGGGGCGACGCAGGGTGAGCAGGGTAGACACGGAATCTCTCCTCAGGCGGTGGCAGGGGACGGGTACGAACTGCCATCGGTTGTCGGAGCGGTGTCCGTCGGTGGTGTTCGTGGTGTCTCCTGGCACCGCCGGGGAGGGCGGCTGACGCCGGAGGGCGGAAGCGTGGCCGAGCCACTGACCGCCAGTGGGTTACGTCCTTCCGGTTTGCGGATCGTGCTGTGATGCCGGGACGGGTGGGGTGCCTGGTCATCGGCATCCCGTGGGTTGCCGCAGGCAATCCCCACCCGTCGAGGTGCGCGGATCCGGGCCATCGTGGACGGCAGGAAAGGCCGTGCTGGGCCGCTCAGTGGATTCCGGGGATCGGCGCAGTGGCCGGTGCGATCGAGAGCCGGCGGGGACGTGACCCCCATCAGCGGCAAGAAGGCCGCTCGGCAACTCCAGAGTCGAGTTCAGCGGTCCGGCAGGAAGGCCGCGCTGGCGTGCTCGACAGAAGACCACGGTAGCACCGGGTGCGGACACGTCAACCCGCCGTGACCCTGACCGGAGGCGATCCGGGCGGCTGTCGGCCTGTGATCCGACGGCTGATGCGCGACGCATCTCTGCCAGGTGATGTGCGACAGGGTCCGGCGACGTAGAGGCGGTCGTGGTGGTCTTTGCCGATCAGTTGGCCAGCTTCTCAAACAGTTCATTCGGCGTGTCGTAGTACCTCGTTGTCCGACCTAAGTGCGTCATGCCGAGCCGCCGACAGACGGCCTGGGAGGCATGGTTGTCCGGATCCGTGACCGCGATGACCCTCGTCTGCCCCCGACTGAACGCGTCGTCCAGGACCGCCGCCGCTGCTTCGGTGGCATAGCCATGCCCCCAGGCGTCCGGATGCAGGTGCCAGCCAATCTCGACATCGGTCGGCCCGCCGGCCGGTTCACCGGCCGACAGGGGAATTGGCTTGAGCAGGAGGTTTCCCACCAGTCGGCCGTCCGCCGCTGTGGTGATGGCCCAGATCCCGTGGATCGGATCGTCTAGGGCGCGTCGGCGTGCGATCGAGGCGAGGGCATCCTCGCGGTTGTTCATGATCGTGGGCTGCGCGCCCAGGAACCGCACGACCTCCCAGCGCGACTCCAGATCCAGAAGGAAGTCGGCGTCCTCGTCGCGCCAGGGGCGCAGCAGGAGGCGGTCGCTGGCAATGGTGCGCATGCGACCCAATCTAGCCAGCGCCGAGTAACGCGGCTCAACCCGATTCCCGTCGCACGCATCTACGGCGACCAGTGCGCTGAGGCGTCGCAGATCAGTTGGCGGACGTGTCGCACATCAGCCGACGGAGGATAGCCGACTGCCGGGCGTGGGAGGAGTTTCTGTACATCTATCAAGGCGGCCCTGAACGGGCCGCACGCGCCGCCGCCTGGGCGCGCGTCCGTCGCTCCGCTGGCGCTCCGACTCCGGCCGCGCAACACGCCCGGCGGCTGGCGCGGAGAGCGGAAAGCCCGGAGGGGCCGCCGCAGACGGGGTAGTTGAGAGTGGTGGAGGTCCGTCGCCGGCAGCCGGCCGCGCCGCGCCCGAGCAGCGCGGCGCAGGAAAGGGCGCGCCGGGTCCGCGCGGCAAGCCCCAAGCATGGGGGCGGTGTCCGCGCGGCGGCATGCCGGTCGCCCAGGAGCCGGCTCCGCAGCCGCTCAGGGTCAGGTCAACTGCTCACCTGGGAGGGGGAGGGGTGGCCGCCGGTGGCCAGCTTTGACCCCGGGAGCCGAGTCCGTGCCGGGCGAGGTTAGGTCAACTGCGCCACTGTGGCGGTGTCCGCCGGGGGCGCGGTCCGTGACACGAGAGCCGACACCGACGCAGGCTGTTCCGGCAGCGTCCGTCCGTGCGTCAAGGTCCGCTTGACGTGGCGGGCCGGGCGGCAGCCCGCTCCCCAGGAGGGCGGGTCGACGGCAGACGGGATGGCAATTCGGCCCGGCGATGTCGCCTACTTCACCGTCTGCATCGGCTGACCGGTCAAGACGCTGAAGCCGACAGTCACCAAGAACATAAGGCCGACCACAGCGAAAGCTACGCCAATCACCCGTTCCAGCATGATGAAGCGCGCTAGACGCTCCTCATGCGGGACGTCGGGTAGCCAGCGCCACGGCGGGACTCGCCGTAGCCCGCTCGCCGCAGACATCGACCGCTGCACGTGCCACTCCGTCACGCCGCGAAAGTTGGTGGCCAGGGCGACACCTACGAGGCTCATAGCCAGGCACATGGCGGCACCTGCCAGGACACGCCATGTCTCCATCTGACCCCTCCGGTGTGACTAACCGGATCCTAGTTGACCACCCCCGTCAATTGGGTGACCAAGTGAGTGACGATCGGCGCGGACGCCAACGAACAAGCCTGGACACTGACGGACCATGTCGGCAGCCCAGGAGCTACAAAGCAGCAGCTCAGGGGAGCGTGTTGGTTGCCTGGGGGTCAAGGAGTCTCCCGGGGCGCACACGGGGCACAAGACAGCGTGAGAGGTCGTCAACCAGCCATCAACGACTTGAGCCCAGGAGCAGGCGTGACCAGTGCACCGACCAGGTCGCCGCAGGTCAGGGCAGAGGCCGTCTAAGTTCCGCTTCAACATCTGAGGCTGGCGGAGGCGTAGTCATTGTCGACGCGTGGGCCAGGCCGCCCATGCTGCAGCGACGGCACAGAGCATCAGGCAGACGAACAGGCAACTCAGCGCGCCGCAGAGCAGCACGCCGACTGCCCCGAAGCCCTCCACGAGCATGATCGTAGGCGATGAGCCAGCGTGGCTGTAGCGCCCGACGCAGGGGAAAGTAGGGGGAGGGAAGACGGCACCGAGCGGACCGACCGGATCAAGATCATGCCGTCTTCGGGCCGTCTGAGGCGGACCCGCAGCACCCATCGTTGACCATCGGTGCCAAGCATGGCAGCAGCTCAGAGGCCAAGTTGTCCGCTTCGATCGACTACGCCCCCAGCGTGGATCAATACAACGCCAAGTGTTGAAGGCTTACTCCGGCGGCGGGGGAGTGAGCCAGGCGAGGGGTTGTCCGCTGAGGGCGGCGTCGGCGAGGCGGTGGGCGCTCGCGGTCTTGAGTGCGGCTCGTGAGCTGTCGATCCAGCGCTGGACGTTGTCGATGCCCTGATGGCGGTACTCAACCGCTTGGGCTAGGCATTCCAGCTTGTCGGCGTCACGGGCGATGACGGCTTCGAGCGTCTCGCCGGCCTCGTATTCGGCGACGGCGGCGGTGATGACGTCGGCGACGGCCGGTGGGCAGGCGGCGACCTGGTCGGCGGTGACGGCGGTGTTGGGTACGGCGGTGAGGTAACGCTTGGCGATGTGCGGGATGTCGGTGATCCGGGTTTCCTGGGTGTCGTGCAGGACGCACAGCATCGACACCCGGGCTGGGTCGGCGCCTTCCATGGCGGCGAGCATCATTCCGATCAGCGCGGCGCGGAACGAGTGTTCGGCAATCGACTCGGGTTGCTTGACGCCAGCGAACCACCAGCCGGTGCGGGCGGCGCGTTTGAGGACGCCGGCTTCGAAGATGAAGCTCATCGCTCCGGCGGCGTCGTGGTCGTCGGTCATCTGCCTGTCCCTCTGCCGGTGAGTCCGTCCGCTCGCAGGCTGTAGACGATAGAGGTTAGTTCCTGCCGGGACTGAGCGGAGATTCGGTCACTGTCCAGGAGCGGGACACTGCGGTCGAGGAGTGCCCGAGCCGCAGCGGGGCTGTCGACGGTGAGACCGCGTCGTGCGGTCAGCAGAGCCCAGATGTTGTGGATGTTGAGGTCGACGAACGGATGCCCAGGTTCCAGGCGTTGGACCAGGTGCCGGAGAAGGATTGAGCCATGCCAGTCTGCGAGCGCTTCAGGCATGAAGGAGTCGTCGCGGTGGCGGTACGGGATCTCGCCCACCCAGTAGGCCGAGTAGTTGAGGGCTGCTCGCTCGCAGGCGTCGTCGGGGTGTGCGCGGGCAATGAAGTCCCGCAACGGTTCCGGGTCGCCCTGGTTGGCGAGGGACGTGACGACGGAGCGGGCCTCGGGCCACAGCGGTGACCAGGTGCGGAAGGTGTTTAGCCGGCGGTCGCGCGCTGTGGTCTGGGTGAGCCATCCTGCCGCTGCCTTCGTGGGGTCCATGCCGGCGACGAAGCAGGCTTGCCGGTGCAACAGCACGTTCCGATTCCGTCCGGCTGCGGCACGTTCGGCGAGCACGTGAAGGTTCATGAAGAACACGCGTCGCTCGTCGACGGGCAGGGCCGGTCCGGACGCGACTGGACCCCGCCGGGGACGGGCGATGGATAACCCTCTGGCGAAGGTCGGTGCCTGCCCGAGGACGGCCCAGAGGATCAGGTCGGTCAAACGGTGGGTGAGTACGGACCAGCCCAGCGGCTGTTCGGCGATGTCGCAGCGGTCCACCTGTTCGTCGAGGACGGCAGCGAGGACGAGATCCGCCTCGGCGGCGTCGTCGAGTGCGGCGAGCAGGACTGTGTTCGCGCCGAGCCGTCCTAACCTGTGCCGGACGGCGATCGCCTGTCCGAGCGGCACCGCAGAGAATGGCCGGCGCCCGGATTCCCAGCTCTGCACGGTAACGCGGTCGACGCCCAAGTCGACGGCGAGCTGCTCCTGTGTAAGCGGGATGGACTCCCGGATCAGCTTGAACAGGTAGCCGGTCACCTCGCCGCGATGTGGTGCTGATCGCCCGCGACCTGTCATCCGTCATCCCTACGTTGGCCGGTGGTCGACGTTCCCGCCGTGAACCAATGCTGCGGCAGCTCACCTGGCCTGCTTACTCGTACTGCGGGTGAGTCCAACCGCCGTCGTCGTGATCGTAGCGTCGCAGTTACCGAACGTTCCAGATCCGATCCCGTGGTTCGGGGCCGGTAATGGAGCGCTGCCCTGCGGAGGGAGGCAGTGATGCCGGACAGAACACCACCGTGGCGACGAGTCTCCTACGACCAGTACCTGATCGCCGTCGCGATGACCCTGGCGCGACGACACCGGCCGGCGTGGTCGTGGCGGAAGTGGAGCTGGGTCTGCCGCTGTGGGGCGGAGTTGCCCTGTCGTAGCCGGCACCGCGTCCCGATCAACCGGGGGCACTGGCCCGCCAAGGAGGAACAATGAGCAACGAGGCGGAGCGGATCCCGGTCGTACACCTGGCAGGGACGGACGGCCTCTGCCCCGGTTGTCGGGCGTGGTGGTCGCGGCTCACGCCGTACCCGTGCTGGCAGGTGAACTTGGCGACCAGCCGGCAGACGCGGTCCCTGACGGCGGCACCGCTCGGAGGCCGCGCATGACCACGCACGGCCCGGTGCTACCGATCTGGAGCTGCGGCGGCTGCGACGCGCCTTGGCCCTGCCGGACCCGGCAGCGAGAGCTACGCGCGGAGTTCGACGGCGCTCCGATATCCCTGTCCCTCTACCTGGGTGCCCAACTGGTGCGGGCCTCCGAAGACCTGACCTGGGTGCCAGCGGGGGCACTACACCGACGCTTCCTCGGCTGGCGGCGGTGAGCATCCTGCGCCCCGGCGACGAGAAGTTCCACTACAGCGACGGCTCCCACAAGTGGATCCCGCCCGACCCCGACTACGACCAAGAGGTCTGGGACGAGCAGGTCCGCCAGCACAAGGAAGGCCACCTGAGGAACGAGCAGCCCAAGGTCCGCATCCAGCGGCTCGTCTGATGCCAGCAGTACAGCAGCGAAGTACAGCAACCGTGCCAGCCGAACGGGTCCGAGAAGCGCCTCAGCAGGCCGTTTGACCTCGCATCGAGCCCGATCCGCCCCGCTCGCCGACAGTTCGGGACGAAGAGGTCGTCGGTTCGAATCCGGCCACCCCGACCAGAGGTAAGGCCAGCTCAGGGCCGGTTTCCTGCTAAGGAAGCCGGCCCTGAACTGTCTCTCGGGAGTGCCCGTGGGAGAAATCTGGGAGACGATCTTGGAGTTCGTCCGCCACGTGGGCAAGGTCGCAGACCTCGAAAGTTGTGGGGGTTCACGCCCTCCAGGGGTCAGATCCCGCCGCCACCGCTCCGTGAACAGCGAAACGCCCGGTCGATCCGCGAGGATCGTCCGGACGTTCGCTTGTGGCCCAGTTACCGACGGTCAATGCCCGGTCAGGGGCGCTGGTCCGCCGTGACGCAGGTGACGAAACCGCGCCCGACCAGCAGTTGCTGACCGTTGGAAGCCGTGGCCCAGACCTCGATCCGCCAGTCCCACTCCGCGTAGTAGCCGGCACGGTCGGTGAACGTGTGGCCGGGTTCGGACCAGGTGCCCTCAGCGCTGACCGGGACCTGGACGGAGCGGCGCGGCGGTTCGTCTTCGGGCCAGAAGGTCTCCCAGCCTGGATCGTTCGCGACCGGCTGGGAGAGCAGGCGGACCGGGAAGTAGCGGACGCGCAGGGTGCGCTGCGCAGGGTAGTGCTGGCCATCGGCCCTGATCACGGCGGTGTGCGTGACGGGGTCACATTCGGCGGTGTACGTGGTGCGGACGTCGTGGGTGCATGAAATGTTCTTCCAGACCAACTCGTACCCGGTGGTCGGGTCCACGATGGTGACCCGGACCCGCTCCGAATAGAAGAGGTAGCCCTCGGCTGGCCAGGACTTCTCGTCACCGGTCACCTCGTAACGCCCGGTGGCGTCGGTCGTGAAGGACACGGTCGACTGGGTGCCGAGGCCGGCGATCGGTGCGGCGGCGGCCTCGGTCGCGTAACTTCCGTCCACGAGCCGGAAGACCGCCCTGAGCGCCCGGTTCGGGCCGTAGCCGCCACCGGTCGCGGTGGCGCGGATGGTTTCGGTCGTCGGATCGCAGGTCAACGTGGCCTTTAAGGGACCGATTGCGGCGTGGGCGGCCGGTGACGGGGCGAGGGCGGTCGCCGCGATGAGGGCCAGTGCGGCCAAGGTCCCCCGAATCCAGTGGCGCATCATGCTCCTTCTCTCGGTGTGACGGCCGGAGCGGCTGACGTCGCGGCCACTGCCGGCGCGTGCGTCACTGTATCGACACATTCCGTGACGCGCTGTCCCGGTCGGTTCCCGGCACGGTGGTCTCCGGTGACGAGCCTGATCACCAGCACGTTCACGATGATGTGCCCGGCGGTTCAGGCACCTTCCAAACTGACGGTGGTCCGCTCAGCTCACCCGCCCCGCATAGCGGAGCGCAAACCGTCGGATGTTCCGACAGCGTCCGTACGAGCCGTCAATGTCCGCTTCACGTGACGGACCGGGCGGACGGCCCGCTCGGCGTCGAGCGGTCGGCGGCAGGCAGTGGGGATGCAGCAGATAGCGGGAGGCGGTCAGGCCCACCACTTCGGATACCACCTCAGGACCTCTTCCGCAGACTTCGGCGGGTTGGGCTTCCTGTCCCGCCAAGCGGCAACGGCAGTCGGGCCCTGAAACAACGGCAGCCCGGCGAGGAAGAGTAGCGACGTGGCCGTATCGGGCCAGCCCAGCAACAACCCGACACCCGACGCAAGCCAGAGCAGGAACCCCACGAGCTGCGTCACCCGGAGAAGCGGGCGCTTCATGCCTGCAAGTCTACGTTTGATCAACAAGGAGGCCGGCCCGCTGGCCCCGGCAGCGGCGTACGGGACGACAGCAGAGGCAGGGGGCGCGTGCAGCGGATGTGCAACCATCGGCGGCGATCGTTGGATGCGCCCTCTGGTGCGGAGGTACAGCAGCAGCTGTCGCAGCCTCTCACCTGGCCGCTGGGGTTGTGCTGCTGCCGCAAGGTGCCCTCTCGACGATCCGGGCGGCCCGGTCGCTGAGGCCGGACCGCCCGGGTGTTGCCGGTACGGTGCCGAGGATTGTCAGTTCACGCCCGCGTCCAGGGTGACCTGGTCACCAATCGCCACCGTGAACCAGTCGGTGTAGCCGTAGTTGGTGTAACCACCGGTCTCGTTCCAGTGGTAGATCAGATCCGAGTCGACCGAGTCGACGAACTCGTGCGGGTCCCGCACGTGGAACTCCACCCGGTAGGTGCCCGAGCGGACGTACCCGACGTAGGTCCCGTCGGGGTTGACGGTGACCGTGGAGCCGGGCTGGCCCGAGGTCTGTGGAATCAGCGTGATGTGATCGATCCCGCCGTTGCCGACCGGGGCACCTCCCTCGGTCGCGTCCCGCACGCCGTTGCGGTTGCTGTCCACCCAGACGATGCCGCGCACGACGGCACCCTGCTCCACCGTGACGGTGTTCCGCGCCGTGTTGTTGCCCAGGGTGGCCTCCGTCGACGTCGTCGACGCGGTCGCCTCGATCGTCACGACGTCGCCTGCCGTGACGTCGGTGAGGTTGGCGGCGAATGTCAGCGGTTCGCTCGTCTGGCCCGGCTGCAGCGGGCCGCGAATGCACCGCCAGCCGGTCCGGCCGTCGGCCACGCCGTCGCCGAACGCGCACTCCCACCCCTCGTTGTAGGTCTCCCAGCCGCGCATGCCAGCCGGTACGGGGGTGGTGACGGTGACGTCGCCCGAGGGCGAGTTGCCGGTGTTTCGGACGGACGTGATGAGCTGCGCCTGCTCGTTGGGAAGCAACCGCTGGGTGGTGGCGGCAGGCACGAAGTCGAGATCCACGGTGCTGGGGATGTAGCGCAGGGTCGCCTGGCCGGTGTTGTTGGCGGTTGACGACTCCGTACCGGCCGACGCTGTGGCCGTGGCGGTCAGCGTGTCGCCGGCGGTGCCGGCGGGGATCCCGAACGGGACGGCCAGCGTGTCGGCGACCTCCCCGGCGGCGAGCGGGGCGTGGGTGCAGGTCGCCGTGCCCAGCAGGTCACAGTCCCAGCTCGGCGGGAACGCGATCCCGTCGGTGAAGAACCAGGCGCCCGCCGGCAGCGTGAAGGCCACCGTCACGTCCTGGCTGGACCTCGTCCCGGAATTGCGTACGTCGAGGACGAGGTTGGACCAGCCGCCGCTGGCGGGCACCTCGACGGGGTCGAGGGAGGTGGCGACGACCAGGTCCGCCCGAGCAGGGGCGGCGACGGCCGGAGCGGCGGGCAACAGGCCGGTGCCGAGCGCGGCCAGTGCGCCGACCGCGAGGCCGCTACGGAGCAGGTGTTGGCGGGTGGCAGGGGAATGAACGGACATCGCGTCCTAACGTCGAAGGGATTGAGCGGGCTGAGGACAGAGTTGGATGCCCCGGTATTGATGCCCGCCGAAGGGTAGCGGAGCGGTCCGACATGATTCAGGACGCGACGCAGACCCAAACGTCGCTTGGCGTCGCGCAGGTTCGGGCCCCTCCACGGAGGGTTCTAAGCTTGGCCGCCGATGCGAATCACGGCGAGCGGCTGCAACCGTACGACTCGGGATGTCCAGCAGTCGGCGGTACGGTGGCGAACTCTGCCCCGCAGTTGCAGATCAAGTTCGGGCCGTCGGTACCGTCCAGGCCGCCCGTCATGCAGGGGATCATGATGTAGTAGCCGACCTTATGGAAGCCGCACCGCGCCGGCAGGCCGCTGAGGCACTCGGG
Organism: Micromonospora sp. NPDC047074; assembly: GCF_040643815.1. NCBI lineage: Bacteria > Bacillati > Actinomycetota > Actinomycetes > Micromonosporales > Micromonosporaceae > Micromonospora > Micromonospora sp. NPDC047074. The sequence goes on along the minus strand of NZ_JBEYVB010000008.1, from coordinate 26,115 downwards.
GCCCTGCTGACGTTCGGACAAAGAGGTCAGGCCCACCGCAGGTCGAGGGCCTGCCCCTCGTCGGGCGAAACAAGGCCGTCGGGTGCGCGGCCGAAGGGCTAGGCCGCCACGCACCCAGCCCTTCGGCTCCTAGCTCGTCAGAACCAGCGGGTGCAGATCCAAGAAGAGCTCGCGTACTGCTTGATGCACGCCCGCATTGGCTTCGACGACCCGCTCATTCTGGTGTAGGCACGAAAGTTCGGCGACCCGACGGCCGTGTAGAAGGGGCCGTTCTTGACCTCCAGTCGGAACGTCCACCAGTTGCCGGCCTTGCTGCTCAGGCGGGCCCACCCCGCCTTGCACTTCTTCGACCAGCGCAGTTGGACCGGGATCGCCCCGCCCGGCTTCGTCTGCTGAATGGTGATGGCGTCCTTCGCGCACCGCATGACGTTCGGATCCTTGTTGGAACACGAACTCCCCTTGCAACGTACGGCTGCCGCTTCGGACGGGGCCGCAACAGACAAACCCACGCCCACGGCAAGCACCATGCTCGCCAGCATGACCAGCACTCTCTTGAAGTCCACGTTCACTCCCAATGTGACTGCCGCCGGAGTTGACGACAGAGAGCAGCGTGGCCCGGCCGTAGCGCTGCCGGGAAGCGATGTGAGGCCCAGTGAGGCTCATTGGGCCTCACAGACGCCCAGCTCAGCAGGGATGGGTCTCGGTAGGGCCCGTCCGGCTTCCCTCCCGGCTCTGAAGGATTGCATTATTTCGTGATCAGCCCGACGAACGGGCGTTGGAGTGGAGGAAAAGGATCATGCAGACGCGCACCGGACATGCCCGACGCTCGGCAGGAGAACTAGAAGCCGACCTCGCTCGTCACCGGGAGGTCGTGGTGTCCTTCTGGGTGGGCATCGAGAGAACAATGGCGGCATACAACCAGTGGCTAGTCAGTAAGGGAGAGCCCGCGCTGTCCAACGAGCAGATGTTCCAAGAGGCACAGATCCCAGCCTCGACGGGACACCGGTGGCTGCAGAACAAGGACGCCATGCCCGCTGCCCGCAGCACCGGGCACCTGAACAAACTGATGGAGTTTCTCCGGCTGCACGACAAGAAGGAATGGCAGATCCGCAGGATCCAGGCCGACCGGGCCTTCGAGGAGATGAAAAACCTGCAAGCCCAGTTGCAGGTCCGGCGTCGTAACGCCAACGACGAGCCTGCCCCACCGATACAGCGTAGGCCTGACGACGAGACCGCCGCGATCGACGACCCGAGGCAGGCGCAGGCGGACGTTCCCCCGGTAGCCGTCATCGAGAAAGGCGACGGGGCGGTGCGCGTGGAGCATAACGACGAGGTCAAGCCGCCCGACGCAGGCGGTCCAGTGGACTCGAGCGGGCAGCCGCAGAAATGGCCCCACACGAGGGTCGTGGTGACGGCGGTCCTTGCCAGTGTCGTGCTGGTCGGCGGTGTGGTGGTGTTCTCCGTGGTGGCTCCGTTCGGATCGCCTTCAGATGGAGCCTCGCCCTCAACATCCCCGCAGGCGGGGAAGATAGTGCGTACCTGGTCGTCGGTAAGGCAAGATCACCTGGGGACCTTCAGTTACGACAGCCCTTTCGCCAACGCGAAGAAGGTGTCGGGATACCCGGAAGGCACGCCAATCGTCGTGACGTGCCAGGAGCCAAACGGGCGGTCGGTGACCGATCGGTCACTGGGCTTGACGTCACAAGCCTTCTACAAGACCCCTGGTGGCGAATGGCTCAGCAGCATCTACGTCCAGCTTGATCCGGTCAACGGATCGACGATGCCGTTGCCAGGCTGCTGAGCGCGACGCCGACGGCGGGCCGGCCCGTAGCGGCCCACGCCGCCGCCATCTTCGACCTGGTCGGCCGCGACCAGGCGTACGACGACAACGACATCAACCCCAACGACCGCTGACACCCGGCCGGGCTGGCCCACCGGTGGGGCAGCCCGGCCACCTCAACACGCCAGTCGACACGTCGAAGGGATCGGGACCATGACCAGCACCACCCATACCCGGCCCGTTCGCGTACGCTCCCGCCGTGGACCTCGATGACCTTCCGCGGGCGGAGTTCGCGTTTCCCGGGCCGCTGCGTGACAAGTTGGTGGCCGCGATCCTGTCCGGCGCGAAGACGTCGACGTCCGCCCTGCTGCTCGGTTACGAGCGCGCGAACGAGCCGCTGCCCGAGGTCGGCCAGCGATCGGCCGTGGTGGACTCCGATGATCGGCGGGTCGCGGTGATCGAGCTGACCGAGGTACGGATCGTCCGGCTCGCCGATGTCGACCTGCAACACGCCCTCGACGAGGGTGAGGGAGATGGTTCGGTGGCGCAGTGGCGGGCCGGCCACGAGACGTTCTGGCACAGTGCGGAAGTGCGCGCCGAGTTGGGTGATCCCCACTTCACCGTCGACGACGACACCCTGGTGTTGGCCCAGCGCTTCCGACTGGTGCACACCGTCTGAGCCCCGCCCGGAACCACGGCGTCAGTTTCAGGCAGAGCCCACACTCGCGCACCCGAAGCCGGTCAAGCCGCTTCCGCCGGCACGGGTGAGCACGGAGAGCCAAAGACTAATTCTGAATGTGGCGCAGGTAAACGGCACCCCATGGTTGAGTCGCATCGACCTCGCGGTGCCAGGGCAGCGGGCACGACGTCTTCACCACCATGGTCTCTGACTTCGCGGCCCCACCCTTCGCCCCATGAAGGCATCGGGGGAGAGCTGGGGCGCGAAGTTCGGCTTCAACCAACCTCAGCCGGTGACGCTAAGTGTTCGAGCCTTGCCTCAGCGCGAGCACAGCTGTATGGTGATCACCGTCAATGCACGGGGACCCACTAAGGAGCGGTAATGTTTAGACAGCGCGCACGGCGTTTCGTGGCCCGAATGAGCGTAGCTTTGGTTGCCACCCTCTCCCTCATCTCGGTCGCGCCAGGGGCAGCTCATGCAGGGAATATGGACGGAGTGTGCGATTCGGGAGAGCTCTGCGTCTGGTTCTACGCAGGCTATTCGGGGCCAATCGCCGACATGGCTTACAATGAGCCAAATTATGCCGGAAAGACCTTCTACAACTCAAGCACCTCTCGGGAAAACAACGTACGTTCGGCGAAAGAGCGAGCTTTTACTTCGGTCGCCTGCATGTATGAAAACGCGAATTACGGAGGCCACATCATCTTCAATAACATGGTGAGCGAGCAGTCCGACTTCGGATCATGGAACGACAAGGCTTCATCGAGCAGATTCATCTACACTAACGTGATTTGCGTTTAGACAAGAGAGCCTGGCCTTCGCGTGACGGGCGACCCGTCACGCGAAGGCGTTTCATTGTCGTGCAGTAGCGATAGGGGCCTTGATGAGAAAAGCGACCATTTTGACTGCCATTGCACTGTCCGCATCCTTGTCCACACTGGGATGCTCTTCGACCGATGCCAGCAGAGGCGAACCCCCCTTGCCTGACAGGCTAGAGAAGGTCAACATGTCCTCTTTTGACCTACCTCTCGATCGGTACAATTTAGGCAATACTGAAGCGCTAGAGGTCCGGATGGCCCGCGACGCCGTCATGATCAACTGTGTTCGACAGTTCGGCTTCACAGTACCCACCCCTTCTTACCCTCGGCCATTCGTCGACAACAAAAATGAACGCAGATACCTACTTACCAGCACCTCAAGGGCGCGCCAGCATGGTTACAAATGGCCAGAAATGACGAAGGCAAGCGCCTCTGAAAAAACCCCGACATTGGGTACGGAAGTTCAAGCCATAATATCGGGCGACGGCCCGAGTGTAATGTCCAATAAAAGAGTACCAGACGGGGGATGCCTCGGGGAGGCTAACCGGCACCTCAAAGTTGACGAGGCACCAGGATCGGATGTAGATTTTGTACGCAGAATGGACGCTAAGGCCTATACCGCGATGAAGGCCGACAGCCGCGTGTTGGCCGCGACGGCCCGCTGGAGTAGTTGCATGGAAAGCATGGGATACCACTACCCAAATCCAGGACGAGCCAACGATGACCCAGCATTCAACTCAACCGTGGCATCATCGGTGGAGATTGCAACGGCTGTCGCTGACGTTTCCTGCAAGGACAAGGCTGGCTTGATTGATTTGATGGCAGCGGTGGAGACTGCATACCAGAATCGAGAGATCGGGTTCGCGAGAGACCGCCTGGATGCAATCCTGAACAGGAATAACGCGCAGATCGAACTGGCTCGGGCTACCCTCTTAGAGCTGAAATCGACCAGCAAAGCGGCGGGAACCTAACAGTTGCCGCCCCGCTAGTGGCGGGCAGCCTGGAGGGCTTGCCCTTCCGGGTCCGGGCAGCCGACAGTAGGCACATGCCGTGGTGGCGACACCGATATTCCGTGCCTGGCGTCCCACCGCGCGAATCGGGGGCAGGTTGGGACGGATACCGCCCGTCGACCCTTACCAGCCGGCCGGTCGTGGCCGCCGCGTTGGCACGGGCGCCGCAGCGCTTCGCCGACCTCTGCGTGGAGCCCGGTAGCCCGAAACTGGCGCTGACGCAGGAGCAGTTGCTGGACGCCATGGGGATCTCGACCGGCGACGGGTCGACCTGGGAGCTGGGAATCGACGACGAAATGAAGCCGGTCATCGACACCGGGCCGGACGTCGTCGACGAGGACCTGATGGTCACCGCGCTCGAAGCCCGACCCGGCGTCGTCTGGGCGCAGCATCCGGATCGGGAGTTCTACGAGATCCGGCTGGCCGCTCCGATCCGGGCGGACGAGGCGTTGGCGCTGTTCGTCGACGCGATCGCGCAGGCCCACCGCGAGTTGGCCCGACGGCTGCGGATCGATCTCGGGGAGTGACGCCTTGCCGGACCGCCTACGCTCGGCCCGGTGAACGTCAGGCAGCGCAAGAAACTCACGTCCCGCCTGATGACAGCGCTGCTGCGCGACGATCTCCCGGGCGTATTGGCGGCGTTGCGGGCGGGGGCAGACCCGAACGCGGCAGACCGGGACGGCACGACGCCCCTCTACCTGGCGTCGGTGCAGAACGAGCCCGCGGCGGTGCGGATCCTCCTCGAAGCCGGCGCGGACCCGAACGTCGAGAGCGGGCGCGGCGACGAGGGGACACCGTTGACGGGCGCGGCGGTCTGGGGCCACACGGACGTCGTACGCGCGCTGCTCGCGCGGGGCGCGGACCCGAAAATTCGCGAGGACCACGGCGGCGGGCTGTCGCCACTCGACTACGCCGTCCGGGGCGGCCATTCCACGACGGCCGCCCTGCTGCTGGCCGCTGGCGCGCGCAATTTAGTACGTTAGTACATGTACGTCCGTACCAGATGGGGGGACCTGCCGTGGCCTACCTCTTCCTCGTCCTCGCGATCGCGGCGGAGGTCGCCGGGACAAGCCTGCTCAAGGCGACGAACGGGTTCACCCGCCTGTGGCCCACCGTCGCGCTGATCGCTGCCTACATCACCGCGTTCGTGCTGCTCAGCCAGGCGGTCAAGGGCATCCCGGTCGCCGTCGCGTACGCCATGTGGTCCGGCCTCGGCACGGCGGCCATCGTCGCCATCGGCGCGGCCTTCCTCGGCGAACCGCTGACGGTCACCAAGGTCGTCGGCGTCGGCCTCGTGATCGGCGGCGTCGTCGTCCTCAACCTCGGCGGTGCCCATTGAGCACGGAGCGCCCGCACCGGCCGCCACGCCGCCGTGACCCGGAGGGCCGCCGACGCGCCCTGGCCGCCGCGGCCCTGCGCGTGATCACCGAAGTCGGGATCGGGCGCACCACCCACCGGGCGGTCGCGGAGCGTGCCGGTGTTCCCCTCGGGGCGACGACGTACTACTTCCCGGCCCTGACCGATCTGGTGGCTGCGGGGTTGGAGAGGGCCAGCGCCGACATCGCGGCCGACGTGCAGGCCTGGGCGGACCGTCTCGGTGACGGCACCGATCTCCCGAGCCGGCTCGCCGAGCTGGTCGGGGAGTACCTGGACGACAGGGACCGGGCGGTGACCGAGCTCGAGCTGTACCTCGCCGCGGCCCGCGACCCCGGGCTGCGGCCGCTGGCTCGCGCCTGGCTCGACGCGATCCACCAGGTCCTGGCCCCCCGGGTCGGGGACCGGGCCGCCTGGAGGCTCGCCGTCTTCGTGGACGGCGTCGTCCTGCAACACCTCGTCACCGGCGAGCCGGTCGATGTCGCCGCCGTGGGGGCGGCCATGGCCGCCCTGTGTGACACCGGCACCCGTTGATGCTGCTGACAGCCCTCTGCCCGCTGCTGCGTCAGCGGCAACCGGATCGGCCATGACCCCACCGGATCGACCATGACCAAGACGTCCGGGACGAGCAGCAGCGCCCGAAAGGCTGTTGCCGCTTATCGAGCCTGCACGATTTGATGTCCGCAGCTTTCCGGCCGCACGATGCCGGCTGGATTCGGGGAGGGCCATCTACTGTGATAACTACCTTGCCACGTCGTGGCCTCATCGGCGCGCTGGCGCTGACGCTGGGCGTCAGCGGGCTCGCCCTCGTCGCGACCGGCAGTCCCGCCGTCGCGGCACCGCACTACGAAAGGACTCCGTCGATCCAGATCGGCTGGACCGACTCCGCCACGCCGCGCAAGGCGTACGGGTGGAACGACGAGACGCACATGCCGCTCGGCACGTCCGTGGACGACGCGGGCGTCAGCCACACCTCTCGGGTCTACGCCACCTTCGATCTGTCCGCCTACGAGGGCCGGAAGATCTACGGTGGGACGGTCTTCATCGAGGAGTACAGCGCCGCCGACTGCGCAAAGCGGGCGATCGAGATCTGGCGCACCAAGCCGGTGAGCACCACGCCCACCTGGAACAGCGCTCCTGAGCCGCTGACCAAGCTGGACGAGGTCCTGACCCCGGAGTGGTGCCCGAAGGGGACCCTGTCGTTCGACGTCGGTGCCGCCGTGCAGGACGCCGTGGCACACAAGCAGCGTCGGATCACGTTCGAGATCCGCGTCCCGGAAGCTCACGAGAGCGACCCGGCCTACGGTCGTCGGCTCAACTGGTACCGCAGCGTCGGCCTGACCACGCAGTACAACTCGGTGCCGAAGGGCGACAACGCCCACCTCTACAACGGTGGGCTCCCGTGCACCCAGTTCCGCCCGTACCCCCGGTTGGGCGACTTCGCCAAGGTGCTCCAGGCCCTCGGCACCGACGCGGACCCGGATGACGAGCGCCGCCTGACCAGCGAGTTCGCAATCTGGCCGACGGGCGATTCGGCGGCCCGGCAGGTCTTCACCAGCGAGCACGCCATCTCGGGTCGGGTGCACACGGCCAACCTGCCGGCCGGCACGCTCGTCGACGGCAAGTCGTACGCCTGGCAGGCCCGGGTGGGTGACGGGGCGGACTTCTCGGCCTGGTCGAAGAAGTGCTTCTTCACCTACGACGACACCAGCCCCACCGCGCCAACGGTCGTCTCGGCGAACTACCCGGCCGACGACACCGGCGAGCAGGCCCCGCGGGGTGTGCCCGGCACCTTTACGTTCTCCGGCGGCGGCAACAAGGACGTGGCGGGCTTCCAGTACTCGTGGAACGGCCTCGGGTTGAACACGTGCGCGGCCACGGGCGACCTGGGCCAGTTGGTCTGCCGCGATCCGTTCAGCCTGCCGAACACGGTCAGGGCAGACGTTCCCGGCGGCTCGGCGACCGTGACGCTGAACCCGACCGGGTTCGGGCCGCAGCGGTTGACCGTGCGTTCCCTCGACCTCGCCGGCAACATCTCGGCCGAGACCGTCTACGAGACGATGATTCCCTGGTCCGCGCCGGATGTCCGGGTCGAGAACGGGGAGCCGCAGTGGGGGCAGGAGGTGGTGCTGAAGTTCGCCCCGGCGGCCGGCGTCACCGGCGTCCGCGAATACGAGATCGTCCTGGACAACGGCGACCGCGAGACCAGGCAGGCCGCCGAGGACGGCACCGCACACTTCAGCTTCATCGCCGGTAACCCGGACGGGCACTCGGTGCGGGTACGCAGCAACAGCGACAACGGCTTCGTCTCCACGGAGGCAAGTTGGTCGACCCACTTCTACCCCGGCCCGGGCGTCAGGTCGGACGTCTACGTCCAGCCGCCGGACGGTTCGCCGGTCGGCGGGGTGGGAGTCGCAGGCACCTTCACCTTCTCCCCGCCGCCGGGCTGGACGGACACCGTGGCCTACCGGTACTCCTTCGTCGACGGCGAGGAGCTGACCGAGATCGCGGCTGATGCCAACGGTCGCGCAGCGGTCACCTGGACGCCGACGACAAGCGGTTGGGTGCTGTTGACCGTGTACGCCGTCAAGGCCGACGGCACCGTAAGCGAGTACGGCAACTGGTACTCGTTCGAGGTGGCGGCCAGTTCCTGAAACTCCTCGTACCTGACGGAGGGCCTGGCACCTGCCGGGCCCTCCGGCACGTCCGGCGGCGGTGCGTCAGTCGTGTCGCTCGGTGCGGGCGATCTCGGTGAACGCGGCCGTCAGGTAGCCGTCCAGAGGCCGCCCGGTGCCGGCGAGCAGGTCGGCGACGAGCAGCGGCGCGTGCCGCGCCACGGCGGGCGGGTCGGGTGGCGAGTCGTCGCCGTCCGGGTCGTAGACGCCGAGGGCGCCCGCCAGCAGGACGAGCACCACGTGCGGGTCGACGTCGGGCCGCCACGGCGCGGCGCCGCGCACGCAGCGTTCGAGCACCTGGCGGACGTCGTCGCCGTCCAGGCCGTCGGGGTGGCTCTCCTCCAGCAGCAGCCGGACCACCGCGCCGAGCACCAGGCCGGACCGCTCGGCCGTGGCGAGCCGGGCCACCGCGACGTCGTACGCCCCGGTGTCGCGCTCGCGCGCGGCGGTGACCGCGTCGGTGGCGGCGGTGGCGATCTCGCGGGCCGGTGCGGGCAGGTGCCGCCAGGTCGTGGTCGTCATCCCGACCAGCATCGCAGAGGGGCCGCGCCCGCCGCCGGCCCGCTCCACCCGTGGCGCCCGCTCAATTCGGGGCGCAAAAGCTCTCGCGCTGCGTCACCTCCAGAGCACAGAATCGGGGGATGCTCAGTCGCGCCCTGCCTCGCCGCCCGGAAGCCCGGCGGATGCTCATCGGCACCCTGCTGTCGGCGATCGGGCGCGGCCTCACGCTGCCGTTCCTCTTCATCTACCTGACCGACGTCCGGGGCCTCACCGACGCCCGCGCCGGCCTGGTGATCGGCTGGTACGGCGTGGTCACCCTGGCGCTGTCGCCGATCGGCGGCGCCCTCATCGACCGGTTCGGCGCCCGCCGGATCCTGCTGACGGGCCTGGTGATCGAGGCGGTCGGCACCGGTTCGCTGGCGCTGGTCGACTCGACCGCCTCGGCGTTCGGGGTGATGACGCTCGTCGCGATGGGCAGCTCCGTCATCTGGCCCGGGCAGAACACGATCCTGGCCTCGCTCACCGACGCCGACGAGCGGCAGCGGGTCTTCGGGCTGAACTTCGCCCTGCTCAACCTCGGCATCGGCGTCGGCGGCCTGACCTCCGGCGCGATCGTCGACACCGGCCGCGCGATCACCTTCCAGACGATCTACGTGATCGACGCGATCAGCTACCTGATGCCCGCGCTGATCCTGCTGACGCTGCCGCACGTGGGTCACCGGCTCGTGGCCGGGTCGGCCGGGGAGCGGAGGTCGGCCGGCGGCTACCTCACCGTGCTGCGGGACCGCCCGTTCCGGCGGCTGGTCATCTTCGGCCTGGTCCTCACCACCTGCGGCTACGCGCAGATCGAGGTCGGTTTCACCGCGTACGCCATCCGGGTGGTCGAGGTGACGCCGCGCGTGGTCGCCTGGGCGCTGGCCGGCAACACGGTGATGATCGTGCTCTCCCAGCTGCTGGTCCTGCGCCGGATGGAGGGGCGCAGCCGTACGGGCGCGCTGGCCGCCGTGGGCGCGGTCTTCGCGGCCGCCTGGCTGGTCCTGGGGGCCGGCGGCGTGGTCGGCCCGGGTAACGCGCTGGCCGCCGCCCTCTGCGTGATCGCCTGCTCGGCGATCTTCGGCTTCGGCGAGACGTTGCTGTCGCCGGTGATGCCGGCCCTGACGAACGCGCTCGCCACGGACGAGCTGCGCGGCCGGTACAACGCGATGAGCTCGATGATCTTCGGTATCAGCGGGGTGATCGGCCCGGTCACGGCGGGCCCGCTGATCGGGGCGGCCGACGGCCGGATCTGGGTCGCGACGGTCGTCGGCGGCTGCCTGGTGGCCTCGCTGGTCGCGCTCTCCCTGCGCCGCCTGCTCACGGTCGCCCAGGACGGCCGCACGCCGGTCACGCCGCCCGCCACCGAACCGACGCCCGCCACGGCCTGACCGGCCAGGCCCCGCCGCCGTCCGCCCGGTCTGGAGCATCGAACACCCAAGCGACGTGGACGGCGACGGGCCCCGGAGCGGACGCTCCGGGGCCCGTCGAGGACACGGACCGCTGCCGTCAGGCGGTGGGGACCTCCGCGGTGGTGCGGATGCGGTCCAGGGCCGGCGCCGAGACCGGGGACGCCGCGGTCAGGTAGGCCACGAACGCGTCCAGGTCGATCATGCCGGTGACCGCGTTGGTGCCGCCGGTGAGGACGGTGAAGCCGTCACCGCCCCCGGCGAGGAAGTTGTTCACCGTGACCCGGTAGCTGGCGTCGGCGGTGACCGGCACGCCGCCGATGGTCAGGCTGCCCCGGACGACCCGGGTGCCGGCGCAGGCGTCGGCGGTGGTGCCGCTGGCGCCGGCCGGGTCGACGACGTACCGCACCGTCGACGACGGGTAGAGCGTCCGGCCGGTGACGAACTGCTGCTCCAGCATGCAGTAGAGCTGCGCGCCGGTGAGGTCGAGCGTCACGAGGTTGTTGCCGAACGGCTGCACCGTGAACGCCTCCTCGTAGGTGACCGGGCCGGCGTCGAGGTCGTCGCGTACGCCACCGGGGTTCATGAAGGCGGCGACCGCGCCCTGCTCGTCGTCGGTGGCGGCGAGCTGCGCGTCGGCGATCAGGTTGCCCAGCGGGGACTCGCCGAGGGCCGTACCGAAGAGGGTCTCCTGGGTCTTGGTGATCTCCTCGGTGGTCTGGCCGACCTCGCGGCCGGCGACCGGGCCGAGCACCGTCTTGTAGCGGTTGATCAGCTCGGTCTGCGCGCGGTCCTTGGCGAGGTCCCGGGTGACCACCACGTTCTCGGCCCGGGCGCTGATCACGTCGCCGGTGCGCCGGTCGATGGAGAGGTCGATGTCGGTGACCAGGCGGCCGAAGGCGCTGGCGCTGGTGACCAGCTTGCCGCCGATCTCGCAGTTGTACGCCTGGTGGGTGTGGCCGCTGACGACCACGTCGATCGACGGGTCCATCCGGTTGGCGATGTCCACGACCGGGCCGGAGATGCCCTTGCAGTCGTTGATGCCGCCGGTGGCGTCCTGGGTGCCGCCCTCGTGCAGCAGCACGACGATGGTTTCGACGCCCTGGCGGCGCAGCTCGCGGGCGTACCGGTTGGCGGTCTGCGCCTCGTCGGCGAAGGTCAGGCCGGCGACGCCCTGCTGGCTGACGATCCGCGGGGTGCCCTCCAGCGTCATGCCGATGAAGCCGACCTTGACGCCCTCCACCTTGTGGATCGCGTACGGGGCCAGCAGCGGCTGGCCGGTCGCGGTCCTGAACGCGTTCGCGGAGAGGTACTGGAAGCCGGCGCCCTTGTACGGGGTGCCGTCGGCGCAGCCGTCGACCGGGTGGCAGCCGCCGTTCTGGATGCGCAGCAGCTCGTCGGCGCCCTCGTCGAACTCGTGGTTGCCGACGCTGGCGTAGTCGAGCCCGGCCAGCGACAGCGCCTCGATGGTCGGCTCGTCGTGGAACGCGGCGGAGAGCAGCGGGGAGGCGCCGATCAGGTCGCCGGCCGCCACGGTGATGGTGTTCTGCTTCTTCGCGGCGCGCTCACGCAGCGCGGCGAGCTGGGTGGCGAGGTGCTCGACGCCACCGGCGGGCTGCCCGGCGATGGCGCCGTTGGAACCGGAGGGCGGTTCGAGGTTGCCGTGGAAGTCGTTGAGGGCGAGCAGCTTGACGGCGACCGGCTTCGGACCGGCGTCCGCCTGGTCGGGGGTGGTCGTGACCGCGCCGAGCGCGGTCACGGCGAGCGCGGTCAGGGCGATGGCGGCCCGACGCGTCCCGGTGATGGACATGGAACTCCTCGTGAGAAGCCGGCGCGGGCACCCGGGCGGCGGTTCACGCCCGGTCGACCGCGCCGTCGGCAGGGTTCGGTCGCGGTGGCGGCGGTGGGGGACCGCCGCCGGATCGCCGACAGCCTCTCATCGTCGCCCGTCACGCTTCGCCCGGGGCAGCCCCCGGACCTGGCAATACGCCGGCGGTCGGGACATCCGGACGGGCGTTTCCGACATGCCCGGCAGGAGTCACCGATCGTCCACAGTTGATGGCCGCTGGTACACCGGAGTGGTGGCACGCGCCGGAGGAGGCAGGGTTGTCGGAGGAAGCGAAGAACCGGGCCCTTGAGGCGGCCCTGGCGGACGCGGCGGCGATCCGCGCGACGATCGAACGGAAGGCCAACCACAACCAGGCCCTCGTCGGGGTGAACCTGACCGCGGTGGCGGCGGTCGCCGGCTTCGTCCTCTCCGAGAAGGCCGACATCCGGATGTTCCTGCTCCTGCCGGTGCTCAGCACCGCCCTGGGGCTGAGCGTCGTCTCCCAGTACCGGGACATCCGCATCGCCGGGCAGTACCTCGACCAGGTGTTGCGGCCCACCATCGCCCGCTACACCGGCGAGCCCGGCCTCTTCGGCTGGGAGGCCTTCTACTGGCAGCGCAAGCACGACGGCCACGTGGCCCAGGCGCTCGCCATGGGGGTGATCTTCCCGGGGATATCCGCCCTCGCCCTGGCGGTCACCCTTCCCGGCATCCGCGGCGACGGCGACAGGCTGGCCTGGGCCGTCGGGGCCGTCATGCTCCTGCTCCTGCTCGGCGCATGGTCGAACCGGCTTCGGGAGATGGTCCGCTCCCGCTGGGCCAGGCTCCGCGCCCGCCGGCTCGGAAGGGACCCGTCCGCTGCCGGAAACATCAGGAAGGTGCCCTTCCAAACCGGCACCCCCGGCCTCGACAGCGGGCCGGGGAACCGGCCCGGCCCGACGTCACCGGGCCCCGGACGCCCGACCGCGATCTGACCACCGGCCCCGGTCGCCCGGGGCCGGTGCCCGTGTCAGCAGTTCGTGTAGCTGCCGCGGCTTCCCCACGAGCAGGAGTCGATCAGGGTGCCGGCCGAGTTGCGCAGGTACGCCTTGTCGCCGGTGTTGTTCCAGACGTACGCGCCCGAACCCCAGTAGCGGTGGGTCGAGGTGTTCTTGCCCCTGCCGGTGTGCACGTAGACGCTGGCGCCGGAGGCCAGGCGGAAGTCACCGGAGAACCGGTAGACGTGGTTGGACTTGTCGCGCAGCGTCCAGTTCTTCAGGTTCAAGGTGGTCGAGCGCCGGTTGGTCAGCTTGACGTACTCGGCGTTCAGGCTGGAGTTCGAGCGGTTGTCGGTCCCCGGCGAGTTGTAGTAGACCTTGGTGATCTGGACGGCCGGGGTGGCGGCCTGGGCGGGGCCGGCGGTGGTCAGCGAGACACCCGCCGTGACAGCGAGTGCCGCCGCGAGACCGATCAGCCTTCTTCTCATGTGATTCCCCCACAGGGACAGCCGGCCCGGAGGCCGGCGGACGGGCCGTGCCCTCGCACACGGCTGGCCGAGGCTATCGATGCCGACAGGCGATTGTGGACAGTGAAACGGCCGCCCCGGGCGATTGCGGCCACCCGGTTGATCAGCTTCCGCCCGGCGGGACGTGCGCCGGTCGACCGACCGACCGCAGGGGTGACCGGGCGGTGACGCGACGGACACCGACCGTCCCCCTCCTGGCCGGCGTTCGGTGCCGGAAACCAGCCGACGCGGCTGTTACGGGGCGGTCAGCGCCGCTGTTACGGGGCGGTCAGCGCCGCGACGGCCGCCGCCTCCCAGGCGCCGGTGACGCCCGGGCGGGCCAGCAGATAGGCGACGATCCGGTCGGTGTCCCAGCCGTGCGACTCGCGCAGGCCACGGGCGATCATGCCGAGGTAGGCCGGGGCGGGGGCACGCCACTCCACCTCGGACGCCGCCCACGGGGCGGTGAAGGTCAGCAGCGGGAGCCCGTCGAGCCGGCCGGGGCAGACCAGGGTCTCGTACCGGCCGGGGCCGAGAGCCGCCCGCCCGGTGGCGACGGCCTCGGCGACCGCGGGGAGATCGGCCTCGGGTTCCCGGTACATCTCCTGGGCGGCCACGTCGGCGAACTGCCCGACGTCGAGCAGGTAGGCCCGGGCCGCCGCCTCACCGGGCAGCGCCGGATCGTAGAACGCCATCCCGCCGGTCCAGGCCCGGGACTCGCCGGCGAAGTAGACGCCGCCGGGCAGCGACACCGGCACCGTACGTCTCGGCGGTCGTGGGTCCCGGCAGCCGGGGTAGGTCCGCCGGCCACCCGGTGGGCAGCCGCCGGCCAGGTAGTAGCCGAGCCGGGCAGCGTGCATGTTCGACCCGTACGCGACGTACCAGACCTCACCCGGCACGGTGCCGCGCCGCCGGTCAGAACGGGCAGCTGATGCCGGCGGCGTGGCTGACCTGCACCAGGTGCGTGACGCTGCCAGTCTCCGCGATCTTGTGCAGCAGGAAGCCGGTCGGCTCGACGACCAGGCCGATCTGCTCGTCCGCGCTGGCGGTGAGCGAACTCTGCCGCCAGGTGCTCGGCGCGGTGGTGAGCACCGTGCCGGCGAACGTCACCGTGACCGCCCGGTGCACGTGCCCGGCGAGGACCCGGGCGACGTGCGGGTGCCGGGCCACCACCTCGGCCAGCGCGTCCCCGTCGGTCAGCCGGATGCCGTCGAGGAAAGGGATGCCGATCGGGGCCGGCGGGTGGTGCACGCAGACCACGGCGGGGACGTCGGAGCGCCCGGCCAGCACGCCGTCGAGCCAGCCGAGTTGCTCCGCACCGAGACAGCCGGCACCGTCCCCGCCCGCCATCAGGGAATCCAGCACCACGATCGTGGCCTCGGGGTGGTCGACGTGGTAGCGCGCCGAGAAGCCGCCGCCGAGCAGCGGCGTGCCACCGAACGCGTCGAGCAGCGACTCCCGGTCGTCGTGGTTGCCGGTGACCAGGTGCACCGGCAGCGGGAACCGGCCGATGATCTCGCGCAACGCCGCGTACTCGTCGGGGCGGCCCCGGGCGGCGAGGTCGCCGGTGATGACCACGCAGTCGGGCCGGGGACGCAGCGCCAGCACCCTGCTGAGGGCGTGGTGCAGGCCGGCGGCCGGTTCGGCGGCGAGCACGCCGGTGGTCACGTGCGGATCACTGAGCTGGGCGATGAGCATCGGTGCCTCCACTCGACCGGGACCCTCACGCTATCGCCGGAGGTCCCGGCGTGCCGTCCCGCCGACTCCACAGGCCCTGTCCACACCCTGTGGATGGAACATGTGTACGAAGCTCTAAATGATCTTGGTCACGGGCGCTCCAGCGTCCCGCTGAGTACGCTTGATCGCGGGCCCGCCCGCCGGTCGAAGCCCTCCCTACCTGGAACGACGTGCCGCGTGGATCACGAGCGAGTCATCCGTGACGTCACGGTCCGCCTCCCCATGGCGTCGACCGTCGCCGAGGCGTGCCAGTGGACCGTCACCGCTCTCGCCCGCCACGCGCCGGCCACGATCTCCGTCCTGCTCCAGGTCCACGACCGGCTCCGCTGCGTCGCGGCCACCGGCTCCTGGCAGGTCTTCTCGACCGTGCCGCCGAAGACCGGGATCGTGGGCCGGGTCTACGCCTCCGCCGAGACCGCCGTCGTCCCCGACGTCGCCGACGACCCCGACTACATCCCGGTACGCCCCGACGTCACCGCCGAGGTGTGCGTACCGGTGCTGGACCCGGCGGGCCGACCGATCGGCGTACTGGATCTCCAGTGGTGCGGGCCCACCGACCTGGCCCCGTGGCGGGTCACCGCCGAACGGCTGGCCGCCCGGCTCGGCGCCCGGATCATGGCGCTCGGCGGGCCACCGGCGGAGAGCCGCAGTGAGAAACTCCTCCGGTACGCTGCCGCGCTGACCTCGGCGTCGACGGAGCTGGACCTGTTCACCGTCGCCATCGCCGCGGCCCGGGACGTCTCCACCCTCTCCGCCGCCGTGCTGGTGCTCGCCGACCCGGACGGGCCCCGGCTGGGCGCGCCGACCGCCGCCCCGGGCGAGTTGGAATCCCGCGTCCGGGCGGAGCTGGTCGAGGCGGGCCCAGCCGCGCTGGATCGGCTGGTCGACCGCGCCCACCAGCACGGCGTGGGTTACACGCTCGGCGAGGCGGGCCACCCGCCGATCCCCGACCACTGGCCGCTGACCCGGGCCGGGGTACGCACCCTGGTCGCGGTGCCCGTCGGCCCGCCCGACGACGGCGGGGTGCTGCTGGTCGCCGACGAGCGGCTGCTGCGCCCCGACTCGACCACCGTCAACCTGCTGGAGTTGCTCGCCGGCCAGGCGTGGAGCTGCCTGGACCGGCTGCGCACCCTGGCCCGGCTACGCGAGCAGGCCAACTCGGACCCGTTGACCGGGCTGCGGCACACGGGGCCGTTCGGCCGGCGGATCGCCGTGGCCACCCCCGGGCGTACGGCCCTGCTGGCCATCGACGTGGACGGCTTCAAGACCGTCAACGACACGTACGGCCACCAGGCCGGCGACCGTGTGCTGGTCCGGCTGGCCCGGGTCATGGAGGCGGCGCTGCGGCACGGCGACGAGCTCTACCGGATCGGCGGCGACGAGTTCGTGGCGGTGATCGAGGTGAGCCGCCCCGACGAGGCGGTCCGGATCGCCGAGCGGCTCGCCGAGGCGGCGAGACGGATCGGCCGCACGATCAGCGTCGGGGTGGCCCTTCCGCGCCCGGGCGAAGCCCCCGAAGCCACCCTCCGCCGCGCCGACCAGGCCCTCTACGCCGTCAAGCAACACGGCCGCGACGGCGTACGCCTAGCCCCCGCCTGACCCCTGCCCAGCCCAGCCCAGCCCCGCCTCGCCCTGTCCCGCGATCTTGCACTTCCTGCCCCCGATATACGCCCTTCGTCCCGGTCTGTCGGGTCGAGTAGTGCAAGATCGCGGGCTCGCGGGCTCGGTCAGCGGGCTCGAAGCGCGATCTTGCACTTCCTGCCCCTCACATGCGCACTTTGCCCTGTTTGTCGGGGCAAAATGTGCAAGATCGCGGGGCGCGGGGCGCGGGGCGCGGGGCGCGGGG
Organism: Micromonospora sp. NPDC047074; assembly: GCF_040643815.1. Classification (NCBI taxonomy): domain Bacteria; kingdom Bacillati; phylum Actinomycetota; class Actinomycetes; order Micromonosporales; family Micromonosporaceae; genus Micromonospora; species Micromonospora sp. NPDC047074. The sequence goes on along the minus strand of NZ_JBEYVB010000008.1, from coordinate 8,942 downwards.
CGCGGGGCGCGGGGCGCGGGCGCGGCAGGGCTGGGTGGGGGCAGGGCTAGGGGGTGGTGAGTTGTTTGGCGAGGAGTTCGGCGATCTGGGCGGTGTTCAGGGCGGCGCCCTTGCGGAGGTTGTCGCCGGTGACGAAGAAGTCGAGGGCCCGGGGGTCGTCGACGGCGCGGCGGATCCGGCCCACCCAGGAGGGGTCGGTGCCGACGGCGTCGATCGGCATCGGGAACTCGCCGGCCGCCGGGTCGTCGACCAGGATCACCCCGGGCGCGTTCCGCAGCACCTCGCGGGCGCCCTCGGCGTCCACCTCGGTGGCGAAGACCGCGTGCACCGCGACGGAGTGGCCGGTCACCACGGGCACCCGTACGCAGGTGGCGGAGACCTTCAGGTCGGGCAGTCCGAGGATCTTGCGCGACTCGTTGCGCAGCTTCATCTCCTCGGAGGACCAGCCCGCGTCGGCCAGGGAGCCGGCCCAGGGCACGACGTTCAGCGCCAGCGGGGCGGGGAAGGGACCCACCTCGTCGCCGACCGCCTGGCGTACGTCGCCGGTGCGGGAGCCGAGCACCCGGTCCCCCGCGACCTTGGTGAGCTGGGCGTGCAGGGTGTCCACGCCGCTCTGACCGGAGCCGGAGGCCGCCTGGTAGGAGGCGAGCACCAGCTCGCGCAGGCCGTACTCGCGGTGCAGCGGGGCGATCGCGATGATCATCGCGAGGGTGGTGCAGTTGGCGTTGGCGATGATGCCCTTCGGCCGGTTGCGTACCTGCTCGGGGTTGATCTCCGGCACCACCAGCGGGACGTCGCGGTCCATCCGGAAGGCGCCGGAGTTGTCCACCGCGACGGCCCCGGCGGCGACCGCGATCGGCGCCCAGTGCGCGGAGACCTCGTCCGGGACGTCGAACATCGCCACGTCGACGCCGTCGAACGCCTCCGGGGTCAGCGCCTGGACGGTCAGCTCCTCACCCCGGCAGCGCAGCCGCCGCCCGACCGAGCGCTCCGAGGCGAGCAGCCGGATCTCGCCCCAGACGTTCTTCCGCCCGCTGAGCAGCTCGCACATCACGGTGCCGACGGCGCCGGTCGCCCCGACCACGGCCAGGGTGGGCAGCGGCGACACGGTCGCTACCGTCCCGTCCCCGCGTACACGACGGCTTCGGTGTCGCCGCCCAGGTCGAAGGCCTCGTGGATGGCGCGTACGGCGGCGTCCAGGTCGGTGTCGCGGCAGACCACCGAGACCCGGATCTCCGAGGTGGAGATCATCTCGATGTTCACCCCCGCCGAGCCGAGCGCGGCGAAGAAGCCGGCCGCGACGCCGGGGTGCGAGCGCATGCCCGCCCCGATCAGCGAGACCTTGCCGACGTGGTCGTCGTAGAGCAGGCCCTTGAACTTGACCGACTCCTGGATCTTGCTGAGCGCGGCCATCGCCGTCGGCCCGTCGGCCTTGGGCAGCGTGAAGGAGATGTCCGTGCGGCCCGTGCCCTCGGTGGAGACGTTCTGCACGATCATGTCGAGGTTGATCTCGGCGCCGGCCACGGTGTCGAAGATCCGCGCGGCGGCGCCCGGCTCGTCGGGCACCCCCACAATCGTGATCTTGGCTTCGCTGCGGTCGTGCGCGACCCCGGTGATCAGTGCCTGCTCCACGGGAAGGTCCTCCATCGATCCGGTGACCATCGTGCCGGTGTTGGTCGAGTATGACGAACGGACGTGGATCGGCAAGCCCGCCCGGCGGGCGTACTCCACGCTGCGCAGGTGCAGGATCTTGGCGCCGCAGGCGGCCAGCTCCAGCATCTCCTCGTAGGTGATCTGGGTGATGTGCCGCGCGTTCGGCACGATCCGCGGGTCGGCGGTGAAGACGCCGTCGACGTCGGTGTAGATCTCGCAGACGTCCGCGTGCAGCGCGGCGGCGAGCGCCACGGCGGTGGTGTCGGACCCGCCCCGGCCCAGCGTGGTGACGTCCTTGGTGTCCTGCGAGACGCCCTGGAAGCCGGCGACGATGACCACGGCGCCCTCGTCGAGCGCGCCCTTGAGCCGGCCCGGCGTCACGTCGATGATCCGCGCGCGGCCGTGCACCGACGTGGTGATCACGCCGGCCTGGGAGCCGGTGAACGAGCGGGCCTCGTACCCCAGGTTGTGGATGGCCATGGCGAGCAGCGCCATGGAGATCCGCTCCCCGGCCGTGAGCAGCATGTCCAGCTCGCGGCCCGGCGGCAGCGGGCTGACCTGGTTGGCCAGGTCGAGCAGCTCGTCGGTCGTGTCCCCCATGGCGGAGACCACCACGACGACGTCGTCGCCGGCCTTGCGCGCGGCCACGATGCGCTCGGCCACCCGCTTGATCCGCTCGGCGTTGGCGACGGAGGATCCGCCGTACTTCTGCACCACGAGTGCCACGACGGTGCACTCCCTCCCAGCGACGATTCTGATGCCGACGCCGCCGGCTCGGGGCCGGCGGCGCGTGTCAGACGCACCCCAGGGTATCGGTCGGCCAACTCGGCCGAGTCGGGTGATCCCACGATCCGGCCCGGCCGCCTTGGGCGCAGTGGCGCGCGACACGCCGGGGCGGCGACGGGGCGCGGCCCCCCAGACGCCGCTCCCGGGCCGCAGAATGGCCCCGTGCACGCCCATCTCCGCCCGGCCGGCCCCTCCGGGGAGGCCCCGCGCACGCCGGTTCGTCCAGCCCGACGCCTCGCCGGCCCGCTCGCGCTCGCCCTGCCTGCGCTTCTCGTCGGCTGCACCGCCGACCAGCCGGCTCCCCCGCCACCACCCACGTCGGTGCCGGCGCCGGCGGGGGCGGACGCGGCACGGGACGAGCTGGCGGCGCTGGCAGCCGCCGCGCAGGACCGGCACCTGGTCGCCAGCTACACGCTGCGCGTCCCGGAGACCCCGGACCGGACGATCCTGGTGACCAGCGCGAACGACGGCACCTGGCGGGTCGACGTCCCGGGCGGCGCGCTCGGCGGCACCGCCGACGTGTCGTTCGCCGCGACCGCCGACGGGTTGTTCCAGTGCGCCATGCCGTCCGCCGCGCGCCCCGAGCCGGCGAGCTGCGTACGCCTCGGCGATCCCGACGACGCGGTTCCCCGCCGGCTCGATCCCCGGGTGCAGCACGCCTTCACCGACTGGCTGGACGTGCTGACCGACCGGCGGGCCCCGCTCGCCGTGTCGCCGGCCCAGCCGCTGCCCGGCGCCTCCGGCGCCTGCTACTCGGTCGAGACCACGTCGGCGTCGATCAACGCCCCGCTCGACGTGGGGATCTACTGCTTCGGCCCGGACGGCACACCCACGGCCGTACGCGCGGCGTTCGGCACGCTGGTCCTGGCCGGCCCGCCCGCGCCGGCCCCGTCGACGGTGCAGCTCGCCGGGCCGGTGGTCGACGGCGAGCCGCTCGGGACGGCGACTCCTGAGCCGACCGAGAGCCCGGGCGCGGGAACTTCCTGACCCGGGGCGGCGTTACGGGTGCTCTTCGCCACATTCGGACATACCGCGATTAGTGCTCGATAGCCCCCTAGGGGACAATTGCCCCATGGCCGACCTCACCCCGCTGCTCGCGTTCCGCTGGAGCCCCCGGGCCTTCGACCCGACGGCGGAACTGCCCCGGGAGGACGCCCGCGCACTTCTGGAAGCGGCCCGCTGGGCGCCCTCGGCCGGCAACAGGCAGCCGTGGCGGTTCGCGCTCGGGCACCGGGACGACGAGATCTTCAAACGGATCCTGGTCAACCTGCCGGAACCGGACCAGCGGTGGGCGCAGCGCGCCTCCGCGCTGCTGCTGTGCGCCTACCGCGCGGGGCACGCGGGACACGCGTACGACCTGGGCCAGGCGGTCGCCCACCTCACGGTGCAGGCCATGGCGCTCGGCCTGCACGTACGCCAGCTACACGACCTCGACCACGCCGGCCTGGCCGCCGACCTCGACCTGCCGGCGGGCCTACGGCCGCACGCGGTGGTGGCCGTCGGGCAGCTCGGTGACCCGCTCAGCCTCCCCGCCGACCTGCTGCGCTCGGAGACCGACCTGCGCCACCGCCTGCCCCTGGCCGACCTGCTGTTGAGCTGACCGCACGGCGGCGACCCGCCCCGGAGACCGTGAACCAGGTCCCATAGTCCGGACCCGCCTTCCCACTCCCCGTCACGCCACGTAGGGTTACGTGGTCATGTGGCGGGCGTACCTCCTCCTTGGTCGCCGCGACGAGGCCTGAAGGCCGGCACCTCGTCGCGGAGTCGAACCGCGCCGTCCAGCACATCCGAGCTTCCCATCGGCACCGCCCGGGCATCGTCGCCCGGCACCTGGCCGACACCTTCCGATTGCTGACGCCACATGTTCCAGGGAGCACTCCGTCATGGCTCAACCCGTCACCGACGCTGAGACCGATCAGATCGCCCGGCAGCGCCCCAGCCGGATGCCGTACCACCGTTACCAGCCGTACCAGCAGCAGTTCCGGATCGATCTGCCCGACCGCACCTGGCCGACCCGGCACGTCGACGTCGCGCCGCGCTGGTGCGCCGTGGACCTGCGCGACGGCAACCAGGCGTTGATCGACCCGATGTCGCCGGAGCGCAAGCGCCGGATGTTCCAGCTGCTCGTGCAGATGGGCTACAAGGAGATCGAGGTCGGTTTCCCCTCGGCCAGCCAGACGGACTACGACTTCGTCCGCCAGCTCATCGAGCAGGACCTGATCCCGGAGGACGTCACGATCCAGGTGCTCACCCAGTGCCGGGAGCACCTGATCGACCGCACCTTCGAGTCGCTGCGCGGCGCCCGCCGGGCCATCGTGCACTTCTACAACTCGACCTCCACGCTCCAGCGTCGGGTGGTCTTCGGGCTGGACCGGGACGGCATCGCCGACATCGCCACGCAGGGCGCGCGGCTGTGCCAGAAGTACGCCGAGATCCACACCCCGGACACGGACATTTACTACGAGTACTCCCCCGAGTCCTACACCGGCACCGAGCTGGAGTACGCGCTGGAGGTCTGCGCCAAGGTCATCGAGGTGATCGACCCGACTCCGGACCGGAAGCTGATCATCAACCTGCCGGCCACCGTCGAGATGGCCATGCCGAACGTCTACGCCGACTCGATCGAGTGGATGCACCGGCACCTGCCCCGGCGGGACAGCCTGGTGCTGAGCCTGCACCCGCACAACGACCGGGGCACCGGCGTCGCCGCCGCCGAGCTGGGCCTGCTGGCGGGCGCGGACCGGGTCGAGGGCTGCCTGTTCGGCAACGGCGAGCGCACCGGCAACGTCGACCTGGTGACGCTGGGGCTCAACCTGTTCTCCCAGGGCGTCGACCCGATGATCGATTTCTCGAACATCGACGAGGTCAAGCGGGCCGTCGAGTACTGCAACCAGCTGCCGGTGCACGAGCGCCACCCGTACGCGGGCGACCTGGTCTACACCGCCTTCTCCGGCTCCCACCAGGACGCGATCAAGAAGGGGTTCGACGCGCTCGCCAAGGACGCGGCGGCGGCCGGGGTGCCGATCGACCAGCACACCTGGGCGGTGCCCTACCTGCCGATCGACCCGAAGGACCTGGGCCGCACCTACGAGGCGGTCATCCGGGTCAACTCGCAGTCCGGCAAGGGTGGCGTCGCGTACATCATGAAGAGCGAGCACCAGCTCGACCTGCCGCGCCGGCTCCAGATCGAGTTCTCGGGCGTGGTCCAGCAGGTGACCGACCACGACGGCGGCGAGGTCGACCCGGGCACGATGTGGGAGATCTTCGCCGGGCACTACCTGCTCGACCACCAGGTCGACCCGGCGCTCAGCCTGGCCGGCTACGCCATCGGCACCACCGACGGCAAGGTCGAGATCGAGGCCCAGGTCGGCCTGGGCGGGGAGCAGCGCTCCCTCACCGCGGTCGGCAACGGCCCGATCGACGCGTACGTCAACGCGCTCCAGTCGGTGGGCGTGGCGGTACGGGTGCTCGACTACCACGAGCACGCGCTCTCCTCCGGTGGGGACGCGCAGGCCGCCGCATACGTGGAGTGTGAGGTCGACGGTCGTACGGTCTGGGGCGTTGGCACCGACGCCAACATCGTCACCGCCTCCGTGAAGGCCGTGACGAGCGCCGTGAACCGCGCCCGCGCCTGACGTTCGTGTTAGGAAGGGCCCCCTGTTATCGCAAAGTGCATAGCAGGGGGCCCTTCCTGACACCTTCCTCAGCGCTCGTCGCGCGCCCGCCCTTCCTTACCGGCCGGGCGGTGGATGAGGAGGGCGGCCATGACGGCGCCGGCCAGCAGCAGCCCGGCGCACCAGAGCATCGCGGCCCGGTACGCGCCGGTGAGCGCGGCCCGTTGGGCGTAGCCCGTGCCGGAGAGCCCGACGAGCAGCGGGAGCGCCGCCACGGCCAGCAGGCCACCGGCCCGGGAGGCGGCGTTGTTGAAGCCGCTCGCCACGCCCGCGAACCGGTCGTCGACAGCGGCCAGCACGGAGGCCGTCAACGGGGCCACCACCAGCGTCAGCCCGATCCCGAAGAGCGTCACCCCCGGCAGCACGTCACGCCAGTACGACGCGTCGGGGCCGACCCCGCGCAGCAGCACCAGCCCGACGGCGGCGACGGCCGGCCCGACGGTCAGCGGCAGCCGCGGCCCGATCCGCGCCGACAGCGCACCGGCCCGGGCCGAGCCCACCAGCAGCAGCACGGTCATCGGCAGCAGCGCCACCCCGGTGAGCAGCGCCGACCAGCCGACCACGTTCTGCAGGTAGACGGCGAGGAAGAACGTGAAGCCGCCCAGCGCCGCGTAGACGAGCACGGTGAAGACGTTCAGCACGGAGAAGAGCCGGCTGCCGAACAGCCCGGTGGGCAGCATCGCGGTGTCCCCTCGGCGCCGCTCGACCAGCACGAAGGCCACCGTGCCGGCCAGGCCGGCCAGCGCCGCCGCCAGCACCGACGCCGAGTCGAAGCCCCGGACCGGGGCGTCGATCAGGGCGTACGTGACGCCGGCCAGGGCGAGCGCGCCGAGCAGCGCGCCGGCCACGTCGAACCGCCGGCGGCGTCCCGGCCCTCCGGTGCGGGAGGCGGCCACGTCCCGGCTCTCCGGCACCCAGCGCAGCGCCGCCAGCACCACCAGCACGGCCAGCGGCAGGTTCAGGAAGAAGATCCACCGCCAGGAGAGCGCGTCGATCAGCCAGCCGCCGATGAACGGGCCGAGCGCGGTGGAGACGCCGGACAGCCCCGACCACGCGCCGATGGCGCGGCCCCGGTCGTCCGGGTGGAAGCTGGACTGGAGCACCGACAGCGAGCCCGGGGTGAGCAGCGCGCCCCCGGCGCCCTGGAGGAACCGGGCCACGATCAGCCACTCGGTGCCCTGGGCCAGGCCGCAGAGCAACGACGCGACGGTGAACCAGACCACCCCGAGCAGGAAGACCCGCCGCCGCCCGAAGCGGTCGCCGAGCGCGCCGCCGAGCAGCACGAAGGCGGCGAGCATCAGCAGGTAGCCGTTGACCGTCCACTGGAGACCGGCGACGGTGGCGTCGAGGTCGGCGCCGAGCCGGGGCAACGCCACGTTGACCACGGTGCTGTCCAGGAAGACCATCCCGGAGGCGAGGACGGCAGCGAGCAGGGTGCCCCGGCCGTCGGCGGTGCCCAGCCGGAGTGCGGGCGCGGTTTCGGTCATGGCGTCCAATCTGCCGCGCTGGGTATGAGAGACGCCACGAAACGCCGAAAGCGTGCCCGGGTACTGTGCGGGATCGCCGGGAGCCCGCAAGCTGGAGAGGTGTCGACTGTGCGTACCAGATCAGGACCGCGCGCCGCGGTGGCGGCCGCGCTGACCGCGGCGCTGGCGCTCGGCGCGACCGGTTGTGTCGCCGTCGACGAGCCGGACACCCCGCCGACCAGCGGGGGCGGCGGCAACGTGGGGCAGAAACTGGCCCAACTCACCGTGGCCGACGCGGGATCGATGAAGGGCTACAGCCGGGATCACTTCCCGCACTGGCGGGACACCGGCAAGAACTGCGACGTACGCGACAGCGTGCTGAAGCGCGACGGGGAGGACATCAAGCTCTCCGGCTGCAACGTGGTCGACGGCCGGTGGGAGAGCGTGTACGACGGTCGCGCCCTCACCGACCCGTCCGACGTGGACATCGACCACATGGTGCCGCTGGCGAACGCGTGGCGTTCGGGTGCCGACGAGTGGGACGACAAGAAGCGCGGCGAGTTCGCCAACGATCTCGACCGGCCGCAGCTCATCGCGGTTTCCGCGTCGTCCAACCGGGCAAAGGGTGACCAGGATCCGTCCCAGTGGAAACCGGCGAACCGGTCGTTCTGGTGCCAGTACGCCGAGAATTGGGTGACGGTCAAGCACCACTGGCGGCTCACGGTCACCAAGGCCGAGAAGGCCGCCCTGACCGACATGATGGAGGGCTGCACATGGGCGAGCAAGCCGTGACCGGGGGCGGCGCGACCCCCGCCCCGGAGCAGACGCCGGACGCCACCGGGGAGGACGCGGCGGCGGCCACCGGCAGCGCCCCGGCCGGTCCGACCACGGCCGGCATGACGGCGGACGGCGCGCCCGGTGCGGCGGCCGGGGTGCCGGGTGCCGGCATGGCCGCCGACTCTACCGGCTCGTCGACCGCCGCGCAGGAACGGACGGCCGACATCGTTCCCGGCCCGGGCGGGGTGATGACCGACGAGGTCGGGGTGGTCACCGGGGAGCTGACCCTGCGCACCGGGTACGCCGACGGCCGGGTGACGCTGACGGTGCAGTACAAGGACGCCGACGAGTGGTACGCGGTCACCGGCGGCAGTGTCGCGCTGGCCGACGCGGCCGGGCTGGACGCGGTGCACGGCATCGCCGTCGCCCTGCTGAACCGCCCGGAGGGCTGACGGTCCCGCCGGCCTGCCGGCCCCCACCAGGTAGAGCGCGCGTCGTGGGCGCGCTCAAGATCAAGGACGCGGCGGGCAACGAGGTCACCCTCGACGCGCTGCGTGCCGCGAACGAGGCCGAGCACAACCACGAG